>CALWYY010000063.1 GCA_944385885.1 uncultured Oscillospiraceae bacterium
TGGCAGGTATGGAACACCGGGGGTTCCTGGCGGACAGGGAGGCTCTGCGCCAGTTCGGAGACAGCCTGCGGGAAGGAATCGCCCGGCTCCAGGAGAAGATCTGGGAGGAGGCGGGAGAGCGCTTTAACATCAACTCTCCCAAACAGCTGGGCACGGTGCTCTTTGAGCACCTGGGCCTGCCCGGAGGGAAAAAGACCAAGACCGGCTGGGGCACTGGGGTGGAGGTGCTGGAGAAGCTCCGGGGCCTGTCTCCGGTGGTGCAGGATGTGCTGGATTACCGGGAACTGACCAAGCTGTGCTCCACCTATGCCGACGGGCTGCTGAAGGTCATCGGCCCCGACGGGCGCATCCACACCAGCTTCCAGATGACGGTGACGGCTACCGGCCGCCTGTCTTCCACGGACCCCAACCTGCAGAACATTCCCGTGCGCCGGGAACTGGGGGCCGGGCTGCGGCGGATGTTCGTGGCCGGGGAGGGGAACGTGCTGGTGGACGCGGACTATTCCCAGATCGAGCTGCGGCTCCTGGCCCACATCTCCGGGGACGAAAACATGCGCCAGGCCTTCCTGTCCGGGGAAGATATCCACCGGGTCACGGCGTCCCAGGTGTTTGGAGTCCCGCTGGAGGAGGTGACGCCGGAGGAGCGCCGCCGGGCCAAGGCGGTGAACTTCGGCATTGTGTACGGCATATCCGCCTTTTCCCTGAGCCAGGACCTGGGAGTCACCGTGGCGGAGGCCAAAAGCTATATGGACGCTTATCTCACCCGGTTTTCCGGGGTGCGGGAATATCAGAAGCGGGTGGTGGAACAGGCCCGGCGGGACGGGTATGTGGCCACGCTCTTCGGCCGTAGGAGGTATTTGCCAGAGCTGAGGAACGCCAATTTCAACACCCGGGCCTTTGGGGAACGGGTGGCGCTGAACATGCCCATACAGGGCACGGCGGCGGATGTGATCAAGCTGGCCATGGTGAACGTGGACCGGCGGCTGAAGCGGGAGGGTCTGGCCGCCCGGCTGATTCTCCAGGTACACGACGAGCTGATCCTGGAGTGTCCCCAGGAGGAGAGGGAGCGGGCGGCGGCCCTGCTCCGGGAGGAGATGGAAACTGCCGTCCACTGGTCGGTTCCTCTGACGGCGGAGGCCAAGTGGGGCCGCAGCTGGGCCCAGGCCCACTGAGAGGAGGCGCGGCATGCTGAGCTTCGAGGAAGCGGGGCGGATTTTGGACGAGGCCTGCGAGGCGCTGCCGCCGGGGCTGTTCCGGGATCTGAACGGGGGCGTAAGCCTGCTGCCCGGGGAGCGAAAGGGAGAGGATGGAAGGTACATTCTGGGCCTGTACCACAACGACATGATGGGGCGGTGGATCGAGCTGTTTTATGGCTCCTTCCGCCGGGTCTACGCCGGGGCGGAGGAGGATGAGGTCGCCCGGGCGCTCCGGGAGACCCTGCACCATGAGCTGACCCATCACGTGGAGGGGCTGGCGGGGGACCGGACTTTGGAAAAGCAGGATCAGCGGGAGCGGGAGGAATACCGCCTGGCTCAGGAACAGGCCCGGTTCGGCGGTGGATACGCCGGGCCGGGGAAAAGCAGCCGGATGCGGCGCCGGGCCCGGCCGGCCCGGCCGTATGAGGAGGATGGGCCGTGAAACTGCCGATTGTGGAAGCGGGAGAGGAACATATCGACGGAATCGGGCGGCTGGAGGAGATCTGTTTTTGCGCGTCCTGGATCCGCGGTATGATCGCCCGGCAGATGAAGGACAAAAACCAGGTGTTTCTGTGCGCCATGGACGGGGACCGGGTGGCCGGGTACGCCGGGTTCAGCTATGTGCTGGACGAGGGGTATGTGGGCAACGTGGCGGTGGACCCCTGCTGGCAGCGCCAGGGTGTGGGGGGCGATCTGGTGGACGCCATGATCCGGAAAGCCCGGCAGCTGGGCCTGGCCTTCCTCACCCTGGAGGTGCGCCGGGGGAACGCTCCCGCCCGGGCCCTGTATGAAAGCCGGGGATTCCGGGAGGTGGGCGTGCGGAAAAATTACTATGAAAAACCGGTGGAAGATGCTATACTGATGACAGTATGGCTGAGAGAAAAAAGCGGGGATGAGTCCGCTTTTTGAGGGAGAAATATGCTTCTGCTATCCATTGAGACCACCTGCGACGAGACGGCTGTGGCCGTCACCGAAAACGGCCGGCACGTACGAACCGACCAGATTTTTTCCCAGGCGGACCTACACGCTGTTTACGGCGGCGTGGTGCCGGAGATCGCCTCCCGCAGCCATGTGGAGGTGATTTCCCTCCTGGCCGACCGGGCGGTGGCGGCCGCCGGCATCTCCAAATCCCAGCTGGAGGGGGTGGCGGTGTCCTACGCGCCCGGGCTGATCGGGGCGGTGTTGGTGGGGGTGAACTTTGCCAAGTCGGCCGCCCTGGCCCTGGGAGTGCCCCTGATCCCGGTGCACCATATCCGGGGACATATCGCGGCCAACTATATCGCCTTTCCGGAACTGGAACCGCCGTTTCTGTGCCTGGCCATATCGGGCGGGAACACCCTGCTGGTGGACGTTCGGGGGTACACCGACATGCGCATCCTGGGCCAGACTCTGGACGACGCGGCGGGGGAGTGCTTTGACAAGACGGCGCGGGTGCTGGGCCTGCCGTACCCCGGCGGGGCGCCCATAGACCGGCTGGCCCAGAGCGGCCGGGATGACGCCTATGCCCTGCCCCATCCCGTGGCCGGGGATAATCCCTATGATATGAGCTTTTCCGGCCTGAAGACCGCGGTGATCAATTTAGCACACCACGCCAAGCAGACCGGGACACCGCTGGATATGCCTGGCCTGGCCGCGTCCCTGTGCCGTACCGTCAGCGAGATGCTGGTGGGCCGCACCATGGCGGCATCCCGGGCCCTGGGGTATGGGAAGATCGCCGTGGCGGGGGGCGTGGCGGCCAACTCCCGGATCCGCCGGGATTTCGCCCAGGCGGCAGAGGCCGCCGGAGACCGGCTGTTCGTCCCGCCCCTGAACCTATGCGGGGATAACGCCGCCATGATCGGCTGCCAGGGCTATTATGAGTTTTTGGCAGGGAATACCGCGGGACCAGATCTGAATGCCTACGCCAGCAGACCCATCTGAAACGATGCGGAGGGGAGAGCATGCAGGTACATAAGGGACACCGGCAGAGAATGAAGCGCCGGTTCCTGGAACACGGGCTGGACAACTTTGACGACGTGAACGTGCTGGAACTGCTGCTGTTTTATGCGGATCCCCGGCGGGATACCACCCCGCTGGCCCGTGCGCTGCCTGACCAGTCCGGCTCTCTGGCGGGGGTGCTGGAGGCGGCTCCGGGAGATCTGGAAAAGATACCGGGGATCGGGGAAAACGCAGCCACGCTGCTGCGCCTGATTCCGGAGGTAAGCCGCCGGTACATGGTGACCAAGACGCCGGAGACGGAACCGGTGGAGACGGCGGCCCAGGCGGGGCGGTATTTCCTGCCCCGGTTTATGTACCAGCGGGAGGAGATGATCCAAGCGCTGTATCTGGACGCCCGCCGCCGGCCCATCTGCTGCCGGGAATTGAGCCGGGGTGTGGTGAACGCCGTGGAGATCCGTACCCGGCGCCTGGTGGAGCAGGCCCTGGAAACCCGGTGCAGCGCCGTGATCCTGGCCCACAACCACCCCAGCGGCCTGGCCTTGCCGTCCCTGGAGGATGAAAGCGCCACCCGGCTGATGAAGGACGCCCTGCAGCTGGTGGGGGTGGAGCTGTGGGACCATGTGATCGTGGCGGGATGTGAATATGTATCCATGCGGGAGAGCGGCCTGATCCGGTGAAAGCCGGCGGGCCGCTTCCTGCAGCCCTGGGGCCATAACGGATGACAACCGAGAGAAAGAAGAATTATGTAAACAAGGAAAGGGGCGCGATGGGGAAAAAAAGAGAATTTGAGGGTTTGGAATATCCTGTAAAAAAGGCGGGAAATACTTTGCCAAGCGGGAAAAACCGGCTGTGGAAAAGTCTGTGGGAAATGTTGATAACTATTTGCAAAGGCCCTTACCGCCGTCATTTATGTAAAATTCCATTCCAAATACAGGACGGATTACGTCAAATGCACCTGCCGGAACGGGAGAAAATTCCCTGCTGAAGGAGGAAAAATTTTGGAAAAATGCCGGGACGGGGGCCGGAAATGCCACGGACGCGGAGACGGCGGTTCCTGCATATTACTATTTGTTATACAGCTGGAAAAAAGCGGGGAGAAACGGCTTGACATAATATTAGGAAACATTTAAAATGTTATGCATGATATTATGGGAGAAGTGGGGAACTCCTTTAATTTCAAATCCCATCCTATAAATGAAGGAAGAAGAGGAGGTTTATTGTGCCGCCCACAATTACAGTAGTTGTCAGCATAGTCGCGCTGCTGCTTTTTTTGACGCTGGGCTTTTTCCTTGGCGTTTTTTACCGGAAAAAGGTAGCGGAGCGGGAGATATCCAGTGCAGAGGACGAGGCAAAGCGGATTATCAACGAGGGGATCAAGGCAGCCGAGAACAAAAAACGTGAGGCGCTTTTGGAGGCCAAGGAGGAGATCCACCGCAGCCGCAGCGACTACGAGCGGGAAGTGAAGGAACGCCGGGGGGAGCTGACTAAGCAGGAGCGGAGACTCCAGCAGAAGGAAGAGAACCTGGATAAGAAAACCGACGCGCTGGAGAAGAAGACGGAGACGCTCAACCGGAAGCTGGCGGAAGCGGACGCCCAGCAGGAGGAGATCCGGCTGGTGAAGAAAAGCCAGCTGGACATGCTGGAGAAGATCTCGGGCTATACCGCCGAGGAGGCAAAGCAGTACCTGATCCACAACCTGGAAAACGAAGTGACTCACGAGATGGCCATGAAGGTCAAGGAGGTGGAGGCCCAGTTCCGGGAGGAGGCAGACCAGCGGGCCCGGGAGCTGATTGCCACGGCCATCCAGCGCTGCGCCGCCGACCATACCAGCGAGGTGACCGTATCGGTGGTGCCGCTGCCCAACGACGAGATGAAGGGGCGCATCATCGGCCGGGAGGGCCGCAACATCCGCTCCATCGAGACGCTCACCGGCTGCGACCTGATCATCGACGACACGCCGGAGGCCATCACCCTGTCCAGCTTTGACCCGGTGCGCCGGGAGGTTGCCCGGCTGGCCCTGGAAAAGCTTATCCAGGACGGGCGTATCCACCCGGCCCGGATCGAGGAGATGGTGGCCAAGGCCCAGCGGGAAGTGAACCAGACGATTAAGGAAGAAGGGGAGCGGGCGGTGTTTGAGACCAACATCCACGGCCTGCACCCGGATATTGTCAAGCTCCTGGGCCGGCAGAAATACCGGACCAGCTATGGGCAGAACGTGCTCAACCACTCGGTGGAGGTGGCCCACATCTCCGGCCTGCTGGCAGCGGAGCTGGGAGTGGATGTGGCTACCGCCAAGCGGGCCGGCCTGCTCCATGACCTGGGCAAGTCCATCGACCACGAGGTGGAAGGCAGCCACGTCACCATCGGCGTGGATATCGCCCGCAAGTACAAGGAGTCGGAAGAAGTCATCCACGCCATTGAGGCGCATCACGGCGACGTGGAACCCCACACAGTCATTGCCTGCATCGTCCAGGCGGCGGATACCATCAGCGCCGCCCGGCCCGGCGCCCGGCGGGAGAACATCGAAAACTACGTCAAACGTCTGGAAAAGCTGGAAGAGGTCACCCGTTCCTTCCCCGGGATCGGCAGCTGCTATGCCATCCAGGCGGGGCGGGAGATCCGGATTATGGTCAAGCCCGAGGAGGTCTCCGAGGATCAGATGACCCTCCTGGCCCGGGACATCGCCAAGAAGATCGAAGCCGAGCTCACCTATCCCGGCCAGATCAAGGTGCATGTCCTCCGGGAGACCAAGGCGGTGGATTACGCGAAATAAGAGGCGTATGCGCAGAGCCCGGACGGCACAGACCGTCCGGGCTCTTACCTATTTTCTCGGCGTATCAGCGGCCCAGCTCCGCGGTGCGTTTCCAGGCGGCGGCCACGGCATTCATGGCGGCAGCCCGGAACGCCCGGTTCTCCAGCTCATTGACCCCCACGATAGTGGAGCCGCCGGGAGAACAGACCGCGTCCTTTAAAGCGCCGGGGTGCTCCTCCCCGCGCAGAGCCAGGGCAGCGGCGCCCTCCACCGCAGCGGCGGCATACGTCAGCGCCTGCTCCCGGGACAGGCCGCAGCGCACCCCGCCGTCGGCCAGGGCCTCCAGAAACAGAAAGGTGAAGGCGGGCACGCATCCGCCCACCACCGATGCGGCGTCCATCAGCTCCTCCCGGCACTCGTCCCACAGACCCGCACCGGCCATGGCGTCCATCAGCTCCGCCATTTCTTCCTGCCGGGCGCCCTCGGCGCACCAGGTCACCAGCCCCCGGCCGATGGACACCGGCGTGTTGGGGCAGATGCGCACCACCGGATAGTCCCCATTGGCCAGCTGGCGGATCCGGGCGATGGGAACCCCCGCCGCCATGGATACCAGGACAAACCGGTCATGCCGGGCCCGGAGGATGGGGACGATCTGGCGCATGAGATCTCCCATGGCATGGGGCTTTACCCCCAAAAATAGGAACCGTGCGCACCGGGCCGTGTCCTCCGCCGAGGCGGCCAGGCACCCCAGCTCCTGGGCCAGAGCCTCCGCCCGCTCTTGAGTGCGGTTGGCCAGTACGATCTGCCCGGGCTCGATCCCCGCAGCGGCCGCCCGGGCTAAGGCGCCGCCCATATTCCCAATGCCGATGAAACCCAACAGCTTCTTTTCCATCTTCCAGCCTCCTTCGGCCATGGGCCGCTTTTGTTTTCCAGAAACAGTATACCTCTTGCCGGCGGCTTTGCAAGCGGGAAAAGGCCGAAAAACCGGGCGGGGGAAAATTATTTCCGCAGGTCTCCTGGGGCGGCCCGGGCGCGGACGGCCGGTTTCAAAGCGCCGGCCTCTGCCGACCCCGCCGGCCCGCTCACCTGCCAC
>CALWYY010000064.1 GCA_944385885.1 uncultured Oscillospiraceae bacterium
GGCCGGGCCGGGTCAAAGGGCTCGCTGGCCCACATTACGGTGACCAGGTCCTCCGTCTGGGAGAGATTGATGATGCTGTGGGTGTACCCCGGCAGCATATGCACCGCCTGGAGCCGGTCTCCGCTGACCTCAAACTCCAGTACCTCGTCCGAGCCGATCCGCCGCTGCCGGATCAGAGCCCGTCCGGATACCACGATAAAAAGTTCCCATTTGCTGTGATGCCAATGCTGGCCTTTGGTGACCCCCGGCCGGGAGACGTTCACGCTCAGCTGCCCGCAGGCCTTCGTTTTCAGCAGCTCCGTGAAACTGCCCCGGGCGTCGGCGTTCATCTTCAGGGGGCAGCAGACCGCCTCCTCCGGCAGATAGGACAGATAGGCGGAATAGAGCTTTTTGGCCAGGGAACCGGCAGGGATTTCCGGCATTACCAGGGTTTTGGGCTGGTCATGGAACTGGCGGAGCAAATCCGCCACCTCCCCCAGAGTGGCCCGGTGGGTGACGGGCACGGCGCACAGGCCGTCCTCCCCCGCCGTCTCCTCCCCCTTCAGGGCCCGGAGGAACTCGTCCACCACGTCGTCGATGTAGCACAGGGTGAGCTCTGCCGCCGGGTCGTCCACCCGAATGGGCAGGTCCCGGGCGATGTTATGGCAGAAGGTGGCCACCACACTGTTGTAGTTGGGCCGGCACCATTTGCCGAAGAGGTTGGGCAGCCGGTATATCAGGACCGGGGAACCGGTCCGTTCCCCGTAGGCCCGCAGCAGATCCTCCGCCGCCCGCTTGCTCCGGCCGTAGGGGTTGTCCCGGCCCGCCTGGATGGAGGAGGCCAGCAGCACCGGGCAGGGGCGGCCCCGGCGCTCCAGACAGGAGAGCAGCGCCGCCGTGGCGTCCCGGTTGCCGGTGATAAAATCCTCCTCCCGCTCCGGCCGGTTCACCCCCGCCAGGTGGAAGACAAAATCCGCCTGGGCGCACAGGGCCTCCAGCTCCTCCGGCGGGGAGCGGCGGGTGTATTCCAGCACCGTCAGCCCCTCCGGCAGCCCGCGGCTCCGGTCCTTCCCGTCCCGGACAGCCCGAAGCGTCTCCGCCAGGTTCCGGCCCACGAAGCCCCCCGCGCCGGTAATCAGCACCGTCATTTCCGGCTCTCCCATTCCGCCAGCTCCTGGCGGATGTAGGGCACGGTGAGAAGCTTTTGCTTTACCTGCTCCACGTCCAGGTGGACGGTGTTGTTGGAGTTGAACTCCGTAAGGGTGTTCCGGGTCTGGTCCCCCTGGGTGAAGTACTTGTCGTAGTTAAGGTCCCGCTTGTCGCAGGGCACCCGGTAAAACCGGCCCAGATCCAGGGTGTGGTTGCACTCCTCGTTGGTCAGAAGGGTCTCATAGAGCTTTTCCCCATGGCGGATGCCGATGATCCGGATGTCCTCCTGCACCTGGAACAGCTCCTTCACCGCCTGGGCCAGGATGCCGATGGTACAGGCCGGGGCCTTCTGGACCAGGATATCCCCGCTCTCCCCGTGGGAGAAGGCAAACAGCACCAGATCCACGGCCTCCTCCAGGGTCATGACAAAACGGGTCATCTTCGGCTCGGTGATGGTCAGGGGCTTGCCGGCCTTGAGCTGCTCGATCCACAGGGGCACCACGCTGCCCCGGGAGCACAGCACGTTCCCGTACCGGGTGCAGCAGATCCGGGTGCGGTCCGGGCTCACGGTCCGGCTTTTGGCCACGATCACCTTTTCCATCATGGCCTTGGAGGTGCCCATGGCGTTGACCGGATAGGCGGCCTTGTCCGTGGACAGGCAGATAACCGTCCGAACCCCCGCGTCGATGGCGGCGGTGAGCACGTTGTCGGTGCCGATTACATTGGTCTTAACCGCTTCCAGCGGGAAAAATTCACAGGATGGCACCTGTTTAAGGGCGGCGGCGTGGAAAATGTAGTCTACGCCGTACATGGCGTTTTTCACCGAACCCAGGTCCCGCACATCCCCAATGAAAAACTTGATCTTCTGCGCCATCTCCGGCATCCGGGCCTGGAACTCGTGGCGCATGTCGTCCTGCTTTTTCTCGTCCCGGGAGAAGATGCGGATCTCGCCGATATCCGTATCCAGAAACCGGTTGAGCACCGCGTTGCCAAAGGAACCGGTGCCGCCGGTGATCATCAGGGTCTTGCCGTGAAACATAACCGTATCGCTCCTATCCTGCAAAAATGCCGGGCCGGCCCGCCGTCGGAAAACCTCCGCCGCGCTCTGGCATTCGACGGGTTTAGTGTAACACAGCGGTCAAGGCCGCGCAACTGCATTTTCCCCGTCCCGCCCGTCCGCCGCCACGGCTTCGCGGCTGGACCCCCCTTTCCCCAAAAGGGGAGGCAAAGCGCGGCGGGCGCCGCAGCGGCCGCGGCCCGCGGGCGGCGCAGAGCACGGATTTTACGAAAAAACCGGATACCCGCCTGGATATTCTTCATATCCAAACGGGTATCCGGTCCTGGTGGACGATACAGGACTCGAACCTGTGACCCTCCGCACGTCAAGCGGATGCTCATACCAGCTGAGCTAATCGTCCTCAGAAAAGGCAAGGGGTATTATACCGAAAGCAATACCCCTTGTCAATCTTTTTTTGTCCCGCCGGTTACTCCGTGGTGGTGGTATCGGGGGTAGCGGTGGCCTGGGCCTGCTGCAGATCCCACTCGTCCACATATTCGGGGTCATACAGGTTCTCCTGGAGGTAGGGGGCGTGGCGGCCCGGCACATAGATGGTGACATAGGCCTGCACCCCGCTGCACTCGGCGATGATGGTGGCATGGACCACCTGACCGGGGGATACGCCCACAATGGTCACAAGGCCCGTCTGGTCCACCGTAAGAACCGTCTCGTTGCTGCTGCGCCAGGTGACCACCGCATCGTCATTGGCGGGGAAGATATTGCACACCAGCTGCATCTGCAGCTCCCCTTCGTTGCTCATGGTCAGGTCGCCCTTGACCACCTCGCCCAGGAAGGAGAGCGCCATGCTCTGCACCATAGGCGTGGGGGAGGCCTCCGGCGTGGGCTCCGGCGAGGGGCTGGGCGTGGGCAAATATACATCGGTGATCACGGATCCCTGCTGCTGATCTCCCTGGGAGACCTGGCTGCCCGGCGTGGTGGTGGAAGTAGAGGCTTGCCCTCCGCCTCCCGTCACCACCAGCACGATCACGGCCAGGATCACGGCAATCAGGAGCACGCCCCCGAAGATAAGCTGCCAGCGGACGTTGGCGGCGGACCGATCGTAGGCCGCCGTTTCCGGCATGGCGGAAGCAGTAGTGGGCGGCACACGGGTCGGCTGATTCGTCCGGGGCGCCCCGCACTTGGGGCAGCGGTTGCGCATACCGGAGTACTTGCTGCCGCAGCGGCGGCAAGTAATCTCAGGGATGAAACCCATGGTATGACCTCCTTTGTTTTGTATAATAAAAAATTACACACTACTCCACTGTATTGTAATATTTTACTATACTTGCCGCCCAGTTGTCAAACAGTTTATATAGCCAGCGTACCGTTCTCGTCCTCCAAAAGGATCAAAATGCGCTCCTGCTGGCCTGTTACCGCGTTTACATACAGCAGATAGTGCTGTCCGTCCTGGTTTTCGCAGATAAACTCCCGGCACAGCAGCTCTTCCGCTCCGGCGGAGGGGATCACCGCCAAGCGCTGGGACAGCACGGTGAGCTCCGGGCTCACCAGGGCGCCGGCCTCCTCCGGGTCCACCTCCGCCTCCGGCATATCCCGGTCCCCGTGGGAGGTAATATACGCCTCGGCGTCGTAGCCGGCCAGGGACCCGTTGTCCATGGCCACGGAGACTTTCACCATATCCGGGTAACAGATCACCCCGTCCTGCCGGTGGCAGAACGTGACGGTGAGGATGTTGTCCTGGAGGATGTGATAGCTCTCCTCCATGGAGCCCAGCCCAGCGGCGGACAGCACCGACCGGGCCGCCTCCAGCCCGTCCTCTATGCTCAGCACCGTCCGCAGTACCGGCCGGGCGGAGATGGCCCGGAGCACGTGCCCGCCCTGCATGGTCACGTACGCGGAGTAATCCCCCGAAACGGCCCGCCACACGGGGATCTTACCTCCCGACGGCCCCGCGGTGGATACCAGGTTAGGGCGCACGCCAAGAAATCCAGCAGCAATCAGCAGCGCATCCTCCTGGGACACCTCCCGGGCCCCCTCCAGCAGCCGGGGCCGCCGGTCGGCTACCGACTGGGAGAAGGGGCCGTCGTATACCAGAGACGGCGTTTCCGGAAACTCCTGTTCCATGTTTAGGAAACTCCCGGAGAAGGAGGGCATCCCGCTTTCCAGGGAGGCCTCGTCCATGCCCACCAGCCCGCTGGCAATGTCGGCCCGCAGCTGAAGCAGGTTGGATTCCAGAAGCGCCGCCGCATCCGACAGGCCCCGCAGGTTTTCCAGGTCCTCTCCGGACAGCTCCTCCCCCGCCGCCGCCTGCCGCAGGAGATAGGCGGTGTAATCCCCCGTCCGGGAGAGAAACCCCGCCGTCTGTTCCAGCTCCTGGGTGGCAAAGGGCAGCTCTCCCAGAGCCGCGGAGGCCGCCAGCGCCCGGGCCTGGATCTCCGCGCACAGGGCCGCAGTCATGCCCGGAGAGACGGCATACAGGCTCTTTTCCAGCGCATGGTCCATCCCCGCCACGGCGGCGCACAGCTCCCCAAAGGCGTGCTCCCCTTCATAGCGGGCTGTCCGGCGGGCGTTTTCCACCCGCACGGTCTGCACCACGGAAAATGCGCCCAGAAGGATTACGGCTACGGATAGATACGAAATGATCAATATGGCAGTTTTCTTTTTCATCATATAAAATAACACCTCTTTCGGTATAGTTTTGCCGAAAAAGGTGTTTTATTCTGTACGGTTAAATTTTCTTGTCGGTCAGGCGCGCAGACGGGCCATGCCGTCCTCCAGCCGCCGGAGGGTCTCCTCCCGGCCCAGGATATGGCACAGCTCCACCGCCCCGCCGGGGGTCACCGCCCGGCCCGATACCGCAATGCGCACCGGCCACATCACCCGGGCGTTTTTGCAGCCCAGCTCCTGGGCCAGGTCCGCCATGCACGCCCCGATGGCCTCCTCCGTCCAGACAGGCAGGGCCCGGAGCCGTGGCGTGACCCGTTCCAGGGCGTCCAGGGAGACCGCCCGGTCGGTTTTGGATTTTTTATGGACGTACAGCTCCGTGTCGTAGTCCGGCAGGGCGTCGAAAAAGTCCAGCTTGTCCGGGATGTCCGAGAGCTTCTCCGTGCGGGGCTGGAGAATGGCCGCGATAAGCGCCGGGTCCAGGGCCGGGTTCTTCACCGCCCGGCGGATCCACGGCTCCGCCGCCCGGGCAAAGTCCTCCGGGGCCATGGCCTTGATGTAGGCGGCGTTGAAATACGTGAGCTTCTCCAGGTCGAATATGGCGGGAGACCGGGAGATGCGGTGCAGGTCAAAGACCTCCGCCAGTTCCTGGATGGTGAAAAATTCCCGCTCCCCCTCCGGCGACCAGCCCAGCAGGGCCACATAGTTCACCACCGCCTGGGTGAGAAAGCCCTGGGCGATCAGATCCTCGTAGGAGGGGTCGCCGTGGCGCTTGGACATTTTGCTGTGGGCGTCCCGCATCACGGGGGAGCAGTGGACGTACCGGGGGATCTCCCAGCCCAGGCCCCGGTAAAGCAGGTCGTACTTGGGGGCGCTGGACAGGTACTCCGATCCCCGCACCACGTGGGTGATGCCCATAAGGTGGTCGTCCACCACGTTGGCGAAGTTGTAGGTGGGCAGGCCGTCCCGCTTGATAAGCACCTGGTCGTCCAGATCCGCGTTGGGGACGGTGATGTCCCCGAAGATCTCATCGTGGAAGGTGGTCTCCCCCTGATGGGGGATCTTCTGGCGGATGACCCAGGGAAGCCCCGCCTCCAGCCGGCGGCGCACTTCTTCCTGGGGCAGATCCCGGCAGGGATCGTCTCCCCGGGAGAAATCTCCCGCATCTTCCTCGGATTCGGTCTTCTCGCAGAAGCAGTAGTAGGCACAGCCGCGCTCCACCAGCCGCTGGGCGTAGGGCAGGTAGGTGTCCCGCCGCTCCGTCTGCACGTAGGGCCCCACCGGGCCTCCCACGTCGGGACCCTCGTCGTGGTCCAGCCCGCAGTCTCGCAGGGTTTTATAGATTATCTCCACCGCGCCCTCCACCTGCCGGGTCTGGTCGGTGTCCTCGATGCGCAGCAGGAACCGGCCGCCGGCGTGGCGGGCGATGCACCAGGTGTACAGCGCCGTGCGCAGGTTCCCCACATGCATGTACCCAGTGGGGCTGGGGGCGAACCGGGTGCGCACCTGCCCCCGGGGGATTCGGGCTTCCATATTTTCAAACCAAACGGTGTCCGCAGTCATGGCAGCGACCTCCTTTGCCGGTTCATATTATTTGAATCCCGCCGTATTGTCAAGCGGCTTCCGACATGATACAATAAAAAATCAGCCCAGGCCGGTTTTTATGCCGGCATGGGGGTTGAAACGGCCGCAAATGAGCATAATCTGAACCGACGGAAGAAGGGGACGCGAAATGGACGAGCAGAACAGGAAAAAAACCATCCTCTCCGGCATCAAGCCCTCCGGGGATCTGACGCTGGGGTCCTACATGGGCGCCATCAAAAACTGGGTGGAGCTGGCCGACGAGTACAACTGCTACTACATGCTGGCGGATATGCACGCGGTTACCGTCCGGCAGGACCCGGCGGAGCTGCGGCGGCGCACCCTGTCCCAGCTGGCCCAGTATATCGCCTGCGGGCTGGATCCGGAAAAGAACACCCTGTTCATCCAAAGCCACGTGCCCGCCCACGCGGAGCTGGCCTGGGCGCTGAGCTGCTACACCATGTTTGGCGAGCTCAGCCGTATGACCCAGTTCAAGGACAAGGCCGCCAAGAATGCCGACAACATCAACGCCGGCCTGTTTACCTACCCGGTGCTCATGGCGGCGGACATCCTTCTGTACCAGGCGGATCTGGTGCCGGTGGGCGAGGACCAGAAACAGCACGTGGAGCTGACCCGGGACATTGCCCACCGGTTCAACGCGGTCTACGGGGACGTGTTTACCATGCCCGAGCCGTTTATTCCCAAGACCGGCGCCCGGATCATGAGCCTGCAGACCCCCTGCAGCAAGATGTCCAAATCCGAACAGGACAACGGCGGGTGCGTCTGTCTTCTGGACAAGCCGGAGGATATCATGCGCTGCTTCCGCCGGGCGGTGACGGACTGCGACACGGTGGACTGCGTGCGGTTCGACCCCGAGACCAAGCAGGGGGTGTCGAACCTGATGCAGATCTATTCCGTCTGTACCGGTAAGAGCTTTCAGCAGATCCAGGAGGAGTTTTCCGGCCTGGGGTACGGGGCGTTCAAGCCCCGGGTGGGAGAAGCGGTGGTGGAGCTGCTGCGGCCCATCCGGGAGGAGGCGGAGCGCCTGCTCCGGGACAAGGCGTACCTGGAGAGCGTGTACCGGGATGGCGCCCGGCGGGCCGCCCAGGTGGCCGGCCGCACGGTGCGGAAGGTCTATAAAAAACTTGGCTTTGTCCAGCCGTAAGGAGTCGGTTGCATGTTTTCTTCATGGGCACTGTGGCTGCGGGTACTGTTGGCGCTGTTCGCGGCTCTGGGCGTCAGCTTTGCCATGACCCCGGCAGTGCGGGCCTTCGCCTGCCGGGTGGGGGCTATGGACGTGCCGGGGGAAGCCCGGCGGATCCATGACCACCCCATCCCCCGGCTGGGGGGGCTGGCCATTTTCATTGGCTTTCTCGTTGGCGTACTGCCCTTTACGCCCATCACGGTCCCGGTGCAGGGGATCCTTCTGGGGTGCGTGATCATCGTGGTAGCCGGGGTGGTGGACGACCTGATCAGCCTGAGGCCCTGGATAAAGCTGCTGGCGCAGCTGGCGGCGGCGGGGGTGGCCGTGGCCCACGGGGTGACCATTCACGTCCTCACAAACCCCGCTGGAATCCACCAGTGGGAATTTATCGTCCTGGGAGCTCTGGCGGTGCCGTTTACCCTGGTATGGATTGTGGGTGTCACTAACGCGGTGAACCTTATCGACGGCCTGGACGGCCTGGCGGTGGGGGTGTCTGCCATCAGCTGCACCACGATGCTGGTGGTGTCGCTCCTGGAGTCGGAGCTGCCGGAGGTGTCCGTGATCCTGGGCGCCCTGGCGGGAGCCTGCGTGGGGTTTATGCCCTATAACCTGAACCCCGCCAAGATCTTCATGGGGGATACAGGCGCCATGCTCCTGGGGTACGTGCTGGCCACGGTATCCATTCTGGGCCTGTTCAAGATGTACGCGGTGGTGACCTTCGCCATCCCCGTGCTGGCCCTGGCGGTGCCGCTGTCGGACACCATTTTCGCCATTGTCCGGCGGCTTATCCACGGCCAGAACCCCATGAAGCCAGACCGGAGCCATCTGCATCACCGGCTCCTGGCCCTGGGGCTGAACCAGAAACAGGCGGTGGCGGTGCTCTACGCCATCAGCGCCATTCTGGGCCTGGCGGCGGTGGTGCTGGCAGCCGGCGGAGCCATGCGGATGCTGCTGCTGGCCGTGGCATTCCTGATCGCTGTGGCGGTATGGCTGTATGTGTTTCGGACGCCGCCTGCCGCCCACACCCGGCAGGAGCAGGACGGGGCGGAGCACAGCCCCGGAAAACAGGAGGCGGGCCCGTCCGGAACCGGCGCGGAGACAAGGGAAGAAGACCCGCCCCGGCAGGAGCCGCCCTCTTCCCTATAAAAACAGATACGCCCCCATGGCGATCAGCAGCTCCCGGTCCCCGCTGTCCCGGTACAGGAGCCATAGGATCGCCAGGACCAAGAGATCCTCCGTCTCCAGGCGGCCCGGATCCAGACGGGATAGAATGCCGTCCAGGCTGCTGCGTATGCCATGCAGTGCACCGGGCGGCGGTTTCCCGTTTTCAGCCCGGTGCCCGCCGGAAAAGACGGGACGGGGAGGCTCCGGCCGCCGGCCGCCCGGCCCAAGCCCGGCGGAGCCTGCCCCCTGGCCGGCAGCGGAGGCCCGGCCCGCTGGATGGTCCGGCTCCCGGCTGGCCGGCTCCGGGGGCGGCAGAGGGGACGACGGCCGGTCGGCCTCTGCCTCAGGGATGCGCTCCGGCCGCCCGCCGCCGCCCCGGTATCGGTTATATGCCATCGTCTTCCCCCATTTCCGCCAGCGCCGCCCCCGCCAGCCGGGCGGCGGAGGCCAGGCGCAGGGCTTTTTCCAGCCTCCGCCGCCGGCTGTCCGCCAAATAGGGGGCCATGCCGGCCAGAAGCTGCCGCTTGCCCCCTGAATCCTTCAGGCCGCGCACGATCCGGCCCACCATCCCCAGCAGGTCCCCCTGGCCGTCCGGCTCCGCCTCCGGCGGCGGGGCCGCCGGAGGGGCAATCTGACCCATGAGCCGGGAGGCCATCTGGGCGATCTTGCCCATGTCCTCCGGGCTGGAGAGAAGGGCCTCCAGCCGCTCCTCCAGCGGGCTCATGCCTCAGAACCCCAGCCGGGACAGCTTCTCCGCCAGCGCCCGGCCTTCGTCGGTGGACAGCACCCGGGACAGAAGGGCCCGCAGCTGCTCCGGGTCGCCGGACCGGGCGGCCTGCTCCACCTCCGCCGGGTCCAGCGTCCGGCTCAGCCGCTGGGCCTCGGGAGAGGCCGCCGCTTCCCGCAGAGCCTTGCCGTTGGCCCCTTGGAGAAGATCCTTGCCTATTTTTTCCAGATCCTGCATTTCCATACCACCCCCCTGCTTTAGTATATGCGATTGCGAAAGGTTGGTGAGCGTATGCTCCTTGCCGTGTTTTCCGATTCCCACGGGAGCCAGGAGCCCCTATGCCGGGCGATCCGGACATACCAGCCGGATATGGTGCTTCATCTGGGCGATTATGTCCGGGATGCAATGGCCTTGGAGAAGGCCCTGCCCGGGCTGGAAGTGCGGTACGTCCGGGGCAACTGCGATATGGGCGCCGCGGCGCCGGAAAAGCTGTGCTTCGCCCTGGAGGGCGTGACGGTGTTTATGACCCATGGGCATCTGTATTCCGTCAAGTATACGCTCCAATCCCTGGCCAACGCGGCCCATTTTTCCGGGGCGCAGCTGGCCCTGTTCGGGCACACGCACCAGGCGGACTACCGGCGGATGGGGGATGTGCTTCTGCTCAACCCCGGCTCTGCCGGGCGGGGGGAGGAGAAGACCTTTTGCCTTTTGACATTGGAAGGGGGGAAATACGCATGGCGAATGGAACGGCTTTGAACACGGCTCTGGTCACCGGAGGCGCCGGGGGGATCGGCGGGGCCATCACCCGGGCCCTGGC
>CALWYY010000065.1 GCA_944385885.1 uncultured Oscillospiraceae bacterium
CCGCTGCTGCAGCTGCCCGCCGGGGAGAGACCGCCGGATTCCAGCAGGCGCGTGACGCGGCTCCGGGCTTTTTCCCCGGCAAAAGCCACCACAATCCGGTCCATGGCGATCCCCCCTTTCTTAAAAAGGCCGGACAGCGAAAGGCATTCAGCAGGTCACCAGATACCGGTCCAGCTCCCATTGGGAGACCTGAGCCTGGTACTCCCGACATTCCTGGAGCTTTCCGGCCACATAGTGGCGGGTGACATGCTCTCCCAGGGCGCCGGTGATCACCGAATCGCCCTCCAGGGCAGCCACGGCATCAGCCAGGGTGGAGGGCAGGCATTCCAACGCCGGGTCCTCCCGGGTGTAGAGATTTTCCTGGATGGCCTCCGGCGGGACCAGCTTCCGGCGCACACCGTCCAGGCCGGCTTCCAGACAGGCTGCTAGGGCTAGGTAGGGGTTGCAGGCTGGGTCGGGGCAGCGCAGCTCCACTCGGGTGGCGCTGCCCCGGGGTGTGGGAATGCGGATCAGCGCCGAGCGGTTTCCGGCAGACCAGGCCAGCTGACGGGGCGCCTCGTAGCCAAAGCCCAGGCGCTTGTAGCTGTTGACCAGGGGATTGGTGACGGCGCACAGGCCCCGGACATGGGCCAGAAGACCCGCAATGAACTGATAGGCCAGGGGGGATAGCTGTAGCCGGTCCCCTGGGTCGTAAAAGATGTTCTCCCCGTCCCGAAACAGGGACATATTTACATGCATCCCGCTACCGGCGGCTCCCTGGATGGGCTTGGGCATAAATGTGGCGTGCAGGCCGTTTTTCTGGGCCAGGGTCTTTACCGCCAGCTTGAAGGTCATAATGTTATCGGCGGCCTGCAGGGCCCCAGTGTATTTCAAATCAATCTCATGCTGGCCGGCGGCCGCCTCGTGATGGCTGGCCTCAATCTCCATTCCCATCTGTTCCAGGTTGAGGCAGATCTCCCGCCGAGTGCCCTCCCCGTGGTCCAAGGGGCCCAGGTCAAAATATCCGGCCGCGTCGCTGGTCCGGGCTATGGGGTTCCCTTCCTCATCGGTCTGAAACAGGAAAAACTCCAGCTCCGGTCCCACATTAAAGACCAGCCCCAGGTCCTGGACCCGGCGAAGGGCCCGCTTCAGCACGCTCCGGGGATCCCCGGCAAAGGGAGTGCCGTCCGGGTTGTGCACGTCACAGATCAGCCGGGCCACCTTGCCGTACTGGGGCCTCCAGGGAAGCACCGCAAAGGTATCCAGATCCGGCCAGAGGTATTGATCCGATTCCTCAATACGTACAAAGCCAGCGATAGAGCTTCCGTCCATCATAATCTGGTTGTCCAGGGCGCGCTGAATCTGGGAGGCTGTGACGGCCACGTTTTTCATCTGGCCAAAAATATCCGTAAACTGCATGCGGATAAACTGGATGTCGTCATCCCGGACCCGCCGGAGAATATCCTCCCGGGAAATTCCGCTCATAAGGGCCTGTCTCCTTTCCAATTGGCCGGGTGCCACCCGGGCCGTAAATGCAAAAAGAGCATGGCGCCGCTCTTCCGAGGGCGTCTTTGCTCTCCTGCTTGTCAGTATACGAGCCGGGAAGTCCGGTTGTCAACGGATTTCCGTCCCGGGAAGGGGTTGGGGGATCATTTTTAGAAAATCCTCCAAATTCGCCAGGCCCAAAGATGGGAGGATAACCCATTCCGACGGGCGGAAAGGAGGGAGAAAAACCGTCGGGCCAGGAGGGGACACATGGCTCTGTGTCCCTCCCTGGCCCGGCCGGGAGGCGTGTCAGAAAAACCGCCTGACCATTTCCTCGCTCAAGACATACCACACGGCGTCTGGCTTTTGGTTCTGGCTGGATAAAGCGGCCAGATACTCCTCCTGGGAGATCGGTTCCCCTCCCATTAGAAAGGTGTCGTACTCATAATGCTCCCCCTGGCAGCAGACGACCTTGTCCAAGGTGTAGCCCGCGTCCCCAAATCGGATGAAGGCCACGCCGTCCTCCGTGCCGGCACTGGAGGAATAGGTGAAAGATCCGTCCTCCTTCAAATCCATAAGGGTAAGGCTGCTGGCGGGAAAGCCGCAGACCCCGCCGGCCTGCTGCCGGAGGATCAAGAAACCGCCCATATCCCCCGCCGCAGCTATAATGCGCACTACTACCTCCTGCTGGCCGTCACCGTCCAGATCCAGTACGGTAAACTCGGAGGCCTGGGCGTATGGGTCGCCCGGGCTGAAGAGGGCGACGACCTCCGGCACCAACAGGGAAACGGGCTGGCTGGAACCGTCCCCGGAATACCAGAGAAGCGGGGCGCTGCCCAGTAAGACATCTCCGTAGCCGCTTGCTTCCGGCGCCTCTTCCGAAAGGGCCTCATGGGAGGCGGTCTCCTCCGGCCCGGCGGCCGTGGGAGAGGCGGAGGGAGGGGCCTGGCCGCTGTCATCGGGCGTGGGAGAGGCGGAGGGAGAGGCCTGACCGCTGTCGTTGGGTGTGGAAGAGGCGGAGGCTTCCCCCTGCAGATCCAGCTTCCCGCAGGCACAGCAGGCCAGGAGCAGGCCCAGGACCAGCGTGAGGCATAGAGCGGCCCGGGCGGGCCTCCGGTAGTGAGCGATCCCCCGGATCCGGGCTTTCAGCTGCCGTTTTTCCTCGCAGAGGGTGGTGGCCGTCACAGGGGCGGGCAGCCCGCGCTGGGCGGACAGGGCGAGGAGTACGTCTCCATATCCCTTCCGCTTTTCCGGAGGCAGGGAAGAGAGCACCGCTTCGTCACAGGAGAGCTCACAGTCCAGGGCAATCTGGCGCCCCATCCCATGGACCAGTGGGTTAAACCAGTGGACGGCGGTGGTTAGGACCACCAGCCATTTGTAAAGGATATCGCCGCGCTTATAATGGATCAGCTCGTGACGGAGGACGACTTTCAGCTCTCCCGGCTTCAGGGCGGGCCCTCGCTGGGGAAGAACCACCACCGGCCGGAGCAGGCCCAAAAGCATGGGCGTGCTTATCCTGTCGCTGTAAGCAAACCCGATCCTCTTGCCCGCCGTCCAGCTCCTGAACAGAGCCTGTTCCTCCGACGGCGGCGGGAGGAGAGAACGTCTCACCCGGCGGGAGAACGAGGCATAGGCGGCGGTATGCCAGAGCAGGAAGGCCGCCGCTCCGGCCAGCCACAGGAAAAATCCCACTGCGGCCAGGGAGAGGGCCGGCGCCGGTTCCGGCTCGGCCGCAGCAGGGGCGGGCTCCGCCGTGCCGGCCCCCGGGGAGGGCGCCGTCTCCGCCGCCTGGACGGGCCAGTCAAAGATAACCGCCTGCTGCGTCCCGGTCTCTGGGGCGGGCCGAGACGCCGGGGAAAGGGAGATCCCGTAGCCTACGGGAAGCAGCAGACGAAGCAGCACCGCTAACCATGCATAATAGAAAAAGGCTTTCGGCACCAGATTCCGGGCCAGCGGGCGGAGAATCAGCAAAAACACGCCCAGCAGAGACCCGGAAAGGGAGAGGGAGAGAAGGGCAATTAAAAATCCGCTCATCTGTCTTCCCCCCGATGCAGCAGGGCAGATAGCTCGTCGATATCCGCCTGGCTCAGCTGGCTGTCAGACAGCAGGGAGGCCACCAGCTTTTTGGCGCTCCCGTCGAACACCTTGCCCACCAGACGGCGGGCGGACCACCGGCTGTACTCCGCCTGGGTAATGACCGCCCGGTACATCCCCCGGCTCTCCAGCGCCACCGCCCCCTTTTCGCACAGGCGGCGCAAAAGGGTCTTGACGGTGGAATCCTCCCAGCCGCACCGGTCAGCCAGCGCATGGCGGATATCCGCCAGGGCGGCCGGCCGGCCAGCCTTCCATAACACCCGCATCACTTCCAGCTCCGCGTCCTGAATTTTCTCCGCTCCCGTACACATGGCGGCCTCCTTGAAAAGTTTACTGTGGTAACCTATGAAAAGGTTACCACAGTAAACTTTTTCTGTCAAGGGGGATCAAAAAAATCCATGACCGGCCCCGGATATTCCGGCAGCCTGCCGCGGGGGTTCCGGCACTTCCGGAGTGCGGTAGGGGACATTTTTATAGGGAGGGTGTGACAGCGCCATGCCAGCGGCGCGCTGCATATGGTTTACGGGAACGCGGAATGCCGGACGGATGGATGGCCGTGCTGCGTTCGGCCGGATATGGACATCCCCTTTTGCAAACAACGGCGGCGGGAAAAGCGGCGCGCGTTGCTGGTTTTTGCAAAAAGCCGTCGCGAACGATACGCAGTCCGCGGCGACTTGGAACATAGCGACAGCATAAATGCCGGTGTTTCGGTTCACATCCAGAACCAAATCACAACCCAGCGCAAGCGGTTGTGATTTGGAAAGGAGGAGCGACGGAGTGAATGAGCGATGACTTTAATAAAAAAGTCGTCGCGAACGATACGCAGTCCGCGACGACGTGGAACATCGCAACACTATAGATGCCACGGCCTTCGCCCACTCGCAAGCGTCCTGCCGATTATATTTTTACTCCATAGGAGATAGGTCTTCGCTATGAGCCTCCAGAGCTTCGATTCGGTGA
>CALWYY010000066.1 GCA_944385885.1 uncultured Oscillospiraceae bacterium
GTCTCCGCCACCATAGCCACATGGGCGAAGCTGTGCTCGGTATAGCCCAGGGCGGAGAGGGATTCGTCGGCTTTGCGGATATAGGTCTGTATCTCCGGATCGCTGCGCACGGAGTCATAGGTAATCATAGGTTCTCCTTTCCAAAGGTAATGGTAATCCGGGTTCCCCGGTCGGGTTCGCTCCACAGTTCCAGCCGGGCGTTATGGATCCGGGCGCCGTGTTTGACGATGGACATGCCCAGTCCGGTGCCGCCGATGCGCCGGGAATGGCTCTTATCCACCCGGTAAAACCGTTCAAAGACCCGGCTCTGGTGAGCGTAAGGGATACCGATGCCGGTATCCTCCACCGTCACCCGGGGTTCCGGCCCCGGCTGAACGGTGACGGTGACAGAACCGTTTTCCCGGTTATATTTCACGGCGTTGTCGCACAGGTTGTAGACCATTTCCCGGAGGATGGGTCCCACGCCGCTGACCGCCGCCGGGGCGCCCCGGAGCTGCAGGGAAATTCCCCGGGCTTCCGCCGCCGGGCGGAGGGCCTCCAGGGCGTCTCTGGCGATGCCGTACAGGTCCGCCGGTTCCCGGGCATAGGGAGGGCTTCCCTCCTCCTCCAGCCGGGACAGCTCGATGATATCGTCCACCAGCCGGATCAGCCGTCGGGACTCCCGGTAGATATCCCCGGCAAACTCCGACACGCGCTCCGGCGGTACAAGCCCGTCCTTGAGCAGCTCGGCAAAGCCCGTAATGGAGGTCAGGGGCGTTTTCAGCTCATGGGACACGTTGGCGGAGAACTCCCGGCGCAGGGTCTCCCGCTCCTCCCGTTCGGTGACGTCCATGGCAATGACCACGGCCCCGGCCGCCTGGCCGGAGGCGGCGATGGGGCTGGCGATGAGCAGGTACGTGTGCTCCTCCAGACGCAGGCTCCGCTGGGTACGTTCACCGGCCAGGGCTTTCTCCGCCGCCCGGCGCACCTCCTCGGGACAGCCCGGCCGGTTCAGGTTCCCCGCCGCGTCGGCGTCCCCGGTCAAAAGGATCCGTGCGCTCTCGTTCCGGGACAGCACGTTCAGCCGCCGGTCCAGGAGCAAGAACCCCTCCCGCATGTTCTCGGTGATGGCATCGAAGTCCCGGCGTTTCCGCCCCAGGGCCTCGCTCTGGCGGCGGATGGTAAGGTTCTGCTCCCGCAGCCGGGCCGCCAGGGGTTCCAGCTCCCCGCTGCCGCCGGAGCAATCCGGGGTCTCCCCGGCCAGGGCGCGCACCTTTTCCCGCAGCCGCCGCCGTTCCCGCCACGCGGGTATGGCCGCCCCCGCGGCCAGCACCGGAAGGAGCCACAGCAGACGGGTCAAAAGCCCCTCCAGCGCCGGGGCCTGATCCGCCGGCAGGCTCCGCAGCCCCCACAAAAGCACCCCCGCCGTCAGCGCCGACGCCCCCAGGCCCATCAGCAGCAGGGTTCCGTAATACCGTTTAATCACAGCCGCGCCTCCAGCTTGTACCCCAGTCCCCGGACGGTCTCAATGCAGCTTCCGGCCTTTCCCAGCTTGGCGCGCAGGGTGCGCACATGCACATCCACCGTCCGGTTCTCCGGGGCAAAGTCGCTGCCCCAGATCTGATCCATAATCACCGCCCGGGTCAGGACCGTGCCGGCATGTTCCAGCAGCAGACACAAAAGCCGGAACTCCTTTACCGTCAGGGCCACGTCCTGCCCGTCCACCTGCACGATGTGCCTCTGGGGACAGACATACAGGCAGCCCACCCGGTACTCCTCCGGGCCGGCGGGACGGGTCCGGCGGAGCACCGCCCGCACCCGGGCCACCAGCTCCATCATCCCGAAGGGCTTGGACACATAGTCGTCCGCCCCGCTGTCCAGGCCGATCACCCGGTCATATTCGTCGTTTTTCGCCGTCATCATCACCACCGGGATCCCCGCCCAGACGGGGGATTTCCGGAGCCTGCGCAGAACCGACAGCCCGTCCTCCTCCGGCAGCATGATATCCAGCAGCACCAGCTCCGGCCGGGCTCCGTCCATGGCTTGCCAGAACTCCGACGGAGTACCGAACCCCCGGGCGTCATACCCTTCCCGTTCCAGCGTATATGTCACCAGCTTGCGGATGCTCTCGTCATCCTCCAGCAGATAGATCATCGTCCCGCCACCCCTTTCCTCTGCCGGCGCCCCGGGGCGCCGGATGGGCGGTCTCCGTGTTTCCGGCCCGCCGCTTGGTATTATAGCACGAAACGCCCGCCGCCGCCACTGCCCGCCCGCCTCTTACACAGATTTTACAGCCGCTCTCCCCACCCGCTGCCGGGCGGATTTTTCCTAAATTTAACGCAAACGCGGTTTTCGATTTAACTTGCCGCCGGTATATTCAGTGTGGGCGATTGTGCGCCTGAATCCGCGAAAAGGATGTGTTTGGACCGGTGGGTATTTCCAACGTCATTCTTCTTCTGGGCGGCGTATCCCTGTTTTTGTTCGGCATGAGCCTTATGGGAGACGGACTCAAGCAGGTGGCCGGCGAGAAGCTGGAGCTGATCCTCTACAAGCTCACAAGCTCCCCCATCCGGGGGGTACTGCTGGGCACGGTGGTTACGGCGGTGATCCAATCCTCCTCCGCCACCTCCGCCATGGTGGTGGGATTTGTCAACTCCGGCATGATGAAAATCAGCCAGGCCATCGGCATTGTCATGGGCGCCAACATCGGCACCTCCGTCACCGGCTGGATCCTCTGCCTGTCCAACATCGGCGGCGGCTCGGCCCTGTCCCTGTTCAGCACCGCCACCCTCTCGGCGCTGGTGGCCCTGGCCGGGATCCTATTTCGCATGATCGGCCGCAGCAGCCGCAAAAAGCACACGGGCGACATTCTGCTGGGCTTTGCGGTGTTGATGTACGGCATGCAGGCCATGAGTTCCGCCGTATCCCCCCTGCGGGAGAGCGAGGCGTTCATCCAGCTGATGACCATGTTTGAAAACCCGGTGCTGGGCATCCTCATCGGGGCGCTGATCACCGCCGTGCTCCAGTCCAATTCCGCCTCCGTGGGCATTCTCCAGGCCCTGTCCGTCACCGGTACCATCACCTTTGCCACCGCGTTTCCGGTGATCATGGGTATGGGCATCGGCGCGGCGGTGCCCGTGTTCCTGTCGGCCATCGGGGCCAACCGGGACGGCCGGCGGACGGCGCTGATCTATCTGTTCAACGACCTGTTTGGGGCGGTCATCCTGTCTCTGGTGTTTTACACCGTAAACCTGCTGCACCCGCTGGCAGTTATGGACCGGACGGTGGGGCCGGTGGAGATCGCTCTGACAAACTCCCTGTTCCGGGTGGTATCCATTGCGGTTCTGCTGCCCTTCGTGCCGCATCTGGAACGGTTTACGGGCATCCTGATCCCCGGCCGGGAGGAGGAGCCGGATCTGACGGTACACATCGACCGGCTGGAGGAACGGTTTATTGAGCACCCGGCTCTGGCCATTCAGCAGAGCCGCCTTGCCATCCATTCCATGGCCAAGCGGGCCCAGGAAAACCTGACGGCCGCCTTTGCACTTTTGAACCGTTACACCCGGGAGGGGTTCCAGGCCGTGCAGGACATGGAGGCCGCCGTGGATAAATACGAGGACCGGCTGGGCACCTACCTGGTGAAGATCACCAGCCGCGAGCTGAGTGAAAAGCAGACCCAGGACGCCTCCAAATTCCTGCACACCATCGGGGATTTTGAACGTATCAGCGACCACGCCCTGAACGTGGCGGAGGCCGCCCGGGAGATCCACGAAAAGGGGATCGTATTCTCCGACAAGGCGCAGCACGAGCTGTCGGTCATCTGCGGGGCGGTAGAGGAGATCGTCTCCGTGGCGGTGGAGGCGTTTATCTCCAACGACCTGGAGACCGCGGCCCGGGTAGAGCCGCTGGAGGAGCTGATCGACGGGCTGTGCGACGAGATGAAGCTCCACCACATCATCCGCCTGCAGGACGGGGTGTGCACCCTATCCCAGGGCTTTGTGTTCAATGACCTGCTGACCAATTTTGAGCGGGTGGCCGACCATTGCTCCAACATCGCCGTGGCCATGATCGAGCTGGAATCCGACAGCTTCGACACCCACGAGTACCTTAACAGCATCCGGGAGATGAAGACGGAGAAATACCTCCGGTACTTTGAGGAATACCGGTCCCGGTTCTCCCTTTGAGGAAGCGGAATCCACAAGAGCAGGGCCGGCAGGTTATGCAATCGGCCAAAAGCCGCCCTTTTGCCTCTCTCCCGTTGACAGGCGCCGCGCCCTTCTATAAACTGGACGCGGGGTTATATGGACCGCCGCTTACACGATGGAAAGGAGAAAACGCCATGATTTCCGCCGTACTGTACAATTCCTGCACCGGATCCTGTGAGAGGTATGCCCGGGAGCTGGGGCAGGCCCTTCACCTTCCCGTATACGAAGCCAAAAAATGCCCGGTCCCGAAGGGCCGGGAGGTCATTTTTGTCAGCTGGGTCTTTGCCGACCGGCTGGTAGGGCTATCGTCTGTGACAAAGCATATGACCTTAGCGGGCGTAGTCCGGGTAGGCATGGCCCCGGCCGGGCCCGGTACGGAAAACGCCTGCCGCGGAAAAAACAGCCTGCCGGCGGACACGCCCATTTTCTGCCTCCAGGGCCGCTTTGACCTGGGCGGCCTGCCGCTGCCCCTGCGCCTGATTATGAAGGTCAAGATCAAGGACATCGCCCGGCGGCTGTCCGCCAAGGAGGAGCTCACCCCGGGGGAGCAGGCCACCCTGCGCATGGCCCTGGACGGCAAAGGGGAACCCGCCACCTGGGACGGCATCCAGGATGTGATCGCCTATTACCGCCACTGACCCCTCCGCCCCCTCTCCGGAGGGGGCTTTTTTTGCAGGCTCCGGCCAACCAGCGGCGAAACGGACGCCGGCGGCGGGAGAATCCCGCCGCCGGCGCCTCGTCTCATCCAGCCTATCGGCCCGGCCCGTTCCGGTCCGGAACCATCTTTTCCCGTTCCAGAAATTCCATAAGCTCAGTCACCAGCCCGTCCCCTTCCCGGCCGGGCCACTGGCCGGCGGCCTCCAGCAGCCGCTCTTCGGCCTCCGCCGCCGCCTGGGCGCACTCCAGCACGGGGGGCGCCAGGGCCAGCCAGCAGCAGCGCACCGCGGCCTCCAAAAACCGCTCCTCCAGGGTGCCGGAGGGCGGCGCGCCGGGCGCGATGAAAAAGGCGCAGGCCTGCCCGCAGCGCATGGAACGCCGGGTGATCTCCTCGCCCCGGCTGCGGGAGAGCAGCCCGTAATAGTACGCTGCCCGATCCACCCCCTCTCCCCCGGCTCCGGCCTCCTCCGCCCGGGCCAGCCGGGCCGCCGCCCGGAGGAATCCCCGCCGGCGCAGGGCCGTCTCCAGCCACTGCAGCGTCCGGGACAGGCTCTCAGCATAACTGTCCAGCAGGTCCAGCTGCCGGGACCCGTACTCCCGGTTTAAAGCCGGCCGGCGCAGAGCTACAAAGGCGTCCAAGGTCTCGTCGGACACCTGGATCATGCGGATAGCCCCCTCTGTGGTAGCGGAATCCGCCAGAAAAGACGCCCGGATGAACGACTGGATATCCTCCTCCACAGCCTGGCGCAGAGCCGTCTCATAGGCAAGGAAGGAGCGGACGGTGTGAGCGAAGGGGATTCCCGCCTCCAGGCGCCGCCGGGCCAGCTTCATGACCCGCAGATCCTCCCCGGAGTAAACCAGCCGCCGGCCCTCTGTGGCCGGGTTCACCAGCCCGTGCCGGGCCAGCTCCGCGGCTTGCTGCCGGGTCAGCCCCGACAGGCGCAGGGCCTCGCCGGAGGAATAGCTCTCCCCGCCGCCCCGAGCCCCCACTTTGTGGATCGCGTCCAGCAGATCCACCTCTCGCTGGTCCCCGCCGCTCTTGTCCAGCAGGTCCCGGATCACGGACAGGGGGTAGTATCTCTCTTTCTGCAGGGACTTGATCAGCCGGATCCGTTCCACGCATCCCGGGTCGTAGTAGGCCATGTTGGGGCCCGTTTTATAGGCCGGCTCCACCAGCCCTTCTTTGACATAGTACTTTACCGTGGTCACGGTGGTCCCGGCCCGCCGGGCCAGCTCCCCCACCTTCAGAAGCCCCGTTCGATCCGTTCTGTCCATAACACCCCCGCGGCCCGGGCCGTGGGGCGCCGGGCCGCCGTCTTTGCGTATTCCACCCGGCCTCCGCCGCCGGCCTTCCCGAAGCGCCGCCTGAAACGGCGCTCTCCCGTCCGGACGCCCATCCGCGGATGGGCGTCCATGCGGCGTTTACTGACAGTCGATGACAATCTTTACCACATCCGGCGGGTTGCGCAGGGCCAGCTCCATGGCGGCCTTGTAGTCGTCCAGCTTGAAGTGGTTGGTCACGAACCCATCCACGGAGTATTTCCCGTCCCGGATCCACTCCTGTACCAGGTCAAAGGTGTATAGTTTCCGCCCCTCCCATTCCTCCATGCCGTGGGCGTCCACGCCGACGAGGGTCAGCTCCTGCCACCACACGGGGCTCTCGTCGTAACGGATGGGGCACATGTGGTGGCCGATTTTCATCATCACGCCCCGGGGGGCCAGCAGGCGGCAGGCGGTGGTGTTGGCCCAGTCGCCGCCGATGCAGTCGTACACCCGGTCAAAGCCGCCGAAGAAATACCGGTTCTTCTTGCTCATGCCCTGGTAGACCTCGCTTCCGCCGCAGGCGTCGCTGGCAGCCTGGAGGATATCTCCCTTGAGCACATGGTCGGCCCCCAGGCGCATGGCAAAGTCGATCTTGGTCTTGACACGCTCCAGGATCCATACCTCTGTCTCCGGCTGGACCACCTTGATGGCCTGCACCACGCCCAAGCCGATGGTGCCGCAGCCCATGACCAGGATCTTCTCCCCCTTCCGGGGTGGATCCCGCAGCACCGCGTGGATGGACACGCAGGCCGGCTCGATCATAGTGGCCTGCTCGTCGGACAGCTCGTCGTAGATCCGGTAGAGCTGCTGCTGGGGCGCGATGAAGGTATCGCCCCAGCCGGCTCCCACCCACTCCAGGTCGAACCGGGGCTTGGCGCCGTAGTTCAGGCAGAGGTTGTAGTTGCCCTCCTGGCAGTAGCGGCAGCGGGGCAGGTCCTTGTTGTCGCAGCCGGACATATAGGCCCGGATGCCCACCCGGTCTCCCACTTTGAAATCGGTGACGGCCTTGCCCACCTCCACCACCCGGCCCACGTTCTCATGGCCCAGGTAGGTCTTTTTGCTGGCCGGGATCGGCTCGAAGGCGGAGTCCGTGCCGGTAGTGGCCCGGAAGAAACTCATATCCGTGCCGCACAGGCCGCAGGCGATGTTCCGCACCCGCACCCAGTTATCCGCCGGCAGAGGCGGGTCGGGGATGTCCTTGGCGTATTTTACGGCGCTGAGATTGGTGTACAGCAGCTTGTTGGCCTTCTTGATCTTTTTGGAGACGGACACCACGCCCTTGGTGGCCAGGATGCGGGGGATGTCTTTATCGAAATAGATGGTTTTCACGTCAAATAAACCCTCCCGTCAAATGGATTGAAGCCCCGCCGGGGTCACATCATCATCCCCTGGATGATGGCCATATAATCGTTCAGGTAGCAGGCATACTCCGGGCTGCCCACGGTCTCCACGTAGCCCTTCTCCACGCCCTCTACAAACTCCACTTCCCCGCCCAGCACCTTCAGGGCGCCTTCAATGGAGAAGAAGTGGAACAGCACAAAGGGGCTGCGCCGCTGGTAGATCCCATGGCCGGACTTGCTCTTGCCCTGGTCCACCCGGAAGTAGCAGGCGATGTAGTTTTTCTCCTCGCCCTTGTCCACGGCGAACTGGTAGATCCGTTCCGGCTGGCGCAGGCAGAACTCCTGCATATCCGGATCCCCCAGCTTGTTGTACTTGGACAGGGCCCGGGTGATCATGTACAGGGACGCCTTTACCTTCAGCTCCCGCTCGCCGGGCGTTTTAAGCTGGGAATTGGGTTTGGACATAATTTTCAATCCCAGCAGCAGCGTCAAAAACTTGGGCAGGAGGCTCAGCTTGCCCCGCAGGGAGGGCATGGCCAGCCCGCCCTTGAGCAGGGCGTTCATTTTCTCCACGCTGGAGAAGGTCAGCGCCAGATCGGCCGACGGGTCCGGGCCGTCGGTGACGGTGAGCTTCCCATTGTCAAAGTGCATGGTGCAGGCCAAAAGCTCCCCGCCGTCCTTGGCGCCGAACTGTACCGAGGCCTGCAGATCCCGGAATTTCTCATGCAGGGCCGGGTCGTCGTCCAGCAGCACCTGCATGGTGGGGAACGCCGCGGTGAAAAACAGTTTTGCGGTCATCCGCTCCGTAGCATTGGCTCCCATCTTATTCATCCTCCCAATCTTCATCCGCGGGGGTCTCTATGCCCAGCATGTTGCGCACCACGTCCGCAATGCCGTTGGCGTCTAATTTGTAATAGGAGTACAGGTCCTCGGCATAGCCGATGATGGTGTACAGGTCCATGACGCCGTGTTTACGGAACCGGCAGCTCACGCCCTCTTCCGCCAGCACGCTGGCCACCGCGTCTCCCAGGCCGCCCTCCACGTTGTGCTCCTCCACCGTGAGGATCTTCCCGGTCTTTCTGGCCGCGGCCACCACGGCCTGCCGGTCGATGGGCTTAATGGTGTGCATGTTCACCACCTGCACCTGGATGCCGTCCCGCTCCGCCAGGGTTTTGGCGGCGTTGATACTCTGGAGCACGCCGATGCCGCAGGTGATGATGGTCAGGTCGGAGCCGTCCCGCATAACGTTGGCCTTGCCGATCTGGAAGTCATAGTCCTCGTTTTCGTAGACCGGCGGCTCAAACCCCCGTCCGATGCGCATATACACAGGTCCGGGCACATCGATGCATGCCTGCACGGCCTTGGAGGTCTCGATGCCGTCGGCGGGGCAGATAACGGTCATATTGGCCATGGAACGCATGATGGCAAAGTCCTCGGTACAGTGGTGGGTCGTACCGGCGTGGCCGAAGGAAATGCCGCTGTGGGTGGCGATGATCTTTACCGGCAGGTTCTGATAGGTGATGTCGGTGCGGATCTGCTCGCCGCCCCGGAGGCAGGCCATAATGGCAAAGGTGGAGGCGAAGGGGATCAGTCCCGTGAGCGCCATACCCGCGGCGGCGCCCATCAGGTTCTGCTCGGCGATGCCCACGTTGAAGCACCGGTCCGGGTGTACGGCGCTGAACTTATTCAGGGCCGTGGATTTCTCCAGATCCGCCGTCAGGGCGACGATCCGGTCGTCGTTTTTGGCCATCTCCGCCAGGGTGCGCCCGTAGATCTCCCGGGCGGTCATGGTAGAGGAATCGTAGCAGGTCCAGTTGGTACCGGTATTGACAGCCATGGTCTCACACCTCCATTTTCATGATGGACTCCTTGGCCCGCTGGCAGACCTCGGAAGTACCGGAGCAGTAGTGGTACGGCACCTGCCCCTCCATAAAATCCACACCCTTGCCCTTGACGGTATTGGCCAGGATGAGGACGGGCGCATCCCCCTCCCGGACGGCCCAAGCCTTCTCCAGGGTTTGGCAGACCTGTTCCATATCGTTCCCGTCGCACTCCAGCACGTTGAACCCGAAGGCCCTCCACTTATCGGCAAAGGGCTCCAGGGCCATGACCTTTTCCGTATCCCCGTCGATCTGGCAGCGGTTGCGGTCCACAATGGAGATCACGTTGGTCAGGCCGAAGTGGGCGATAGCCATAGCGGCCTCCCACACGCTTCCCTCCTGGCACTCCCCGTCACCCATAAGGCAAACCACCTTATTGGGCATGTTCTGGTACCGAAACCCCAGAGCCATTCCAAAGGCCATGGGCAGGCCGTGGCCCAGGGACCCGGCAGAGGCGTCGCAGCCCACGATCTTATGGAAATCCGGGTGCATGGCAAAGGGGCTGCCGAAATGGTTGAAGGAGCGAAGGGTATCCTCCGGGAAGAACCCCCGCTTGGCCAGCACCGGGATATATCCGGCGGCGGCGTGGCCCTTGGACAGGATAAACCGGTCCCGCCGGGACCACTCCGGTTTCCTGGGGTCGATGCGCAGATACTTGAAATACAGTGCCGTGAGAATGTCCATGCAGCTTAGCGACCCGCCCACGTGCGCCCCGCCCGACCATTTCATCACGTCGATGACTGTCAGGCGCAGTTCCTTGGCTGTCTGTTTTAGCTGCCGGAGTTCGTTTGGTTCCATACCCATAGCTTTTCCTCCCGTTCCGGTTATAGTCGTTCCGTCTGGATATAAAATGGGGAGTAAAACTCTCCACTGTCTATTTTTATCATAATAACATTTGTACTGTTTCGCAAGGACTTATTTTCCTATATTGATTATTTTTGTATAACTGCACCATTTTCCCCGGCGATTTTGGTCCATCTGCCGGGGCCGGGCCGGCGGGAGCCGATTGACGGCCTGGGCGGCGGATGCTATAATTTGGTTACGGCGGGTCTGCCGCCGCAGCAACGGGAGGTGAGCCAAGCATGGCATCCAAATACGGCGGGTATATGGGCCGGATTCTAAAAATCGACCTGACCACCCGGAAGACGTCGGAGTACCCGTGGAGCGACCGGGAACGGGAGCTGTACATGGGCGGGAAGATCATGGCGGCCAAGATCCTGTCCGACCATTTCACGGGGCAGGAGACGCCCTTTTCCGAGGAAAACTGGATTGTAGCGGCCACAGGTCCTCTGACGGGTACGGGCGCGCCTTCCTCCAGCCGATTTGATCTGTCCACCCTCTCCCCTCAGACGGGGATTCTGGCCTCCTCCAACTGCGGAGGCAGCTTCGGCTGGTACCTGAAAAAGGCGGGATACGACGCGCTGATCCTCACCGGGCGGGCTTCGGAGCGGGTATGGATTGAGATACACAACGACCGGGTGGCCTTTCACGATGCCGGGGAGCTGTGGGGGCTGAACACCACACCCACTCAGGAGCGGCTTTCGGAGCTTTTGGAACAGGCCCGGGGGTGCCCGGACAAGAGCGGCAAGCTGGTGATCGGCCCGGCCGGGGAGAACCTGGTGCGCTACGCCGCGGTGATCTCCGGAGAGCGCTGTGCCGGGCGGGCGGGAGTAGGGGCCGTATTTGGCTGGAAGAACGTAAAGGCGGTCACCGTCAGCGGCAACCACACCGTCCCCATCCACGACCGGGACAAGATGCTGGCGTGGAACGAGAAGTGGTTCCGGTTTCTACGCCGGCATCCGCTCACGGGCCAGCAGCTGCCCCGGCTGGGCACGGCGGGCCTGGTGAGCATGATGCAGATGCGTGGGATCCTCTCCACCAAAAACTACAACTACGGCCGGTTTGAGCACTTTGACAAGGTCTCCGGAGAGGCTCTGGCGGAGGAATACAACATTGTAAACCGGGGCTGCCTGACCTGTCCCATCAAATGCGCCCGCACGGTGGAGGTGGACGGGCAGGTGGTAAAGGGGCCGGAACTGGAGACGCTGGGGCTGCTGGGCGGCGGGATCCTCAACGCGGATCTGTACAGCATCCTCCAGTGGAACCACGAGCTGGACGAGCTGGGGATGGACACCATCAGCGCGGCCTCCACCCTGGCCTGGGCGATGGAGGCCAACGAGAAAGGGCTGTGGGACAACGGCCTGCAGTTCGGGCAGACGGAGAACATCTCCCGTCTGTGGGAGGACATTGCCCACCGGCGGGGGCTGGGCGACGAGCTGGCGGAGGGAAGCCGCCGGCTGAGCGGGAAATACGGCGGCGGGGACTTTGCCATCCAGAGCAAGGGTCTGGAGCTGGCGGCCTACGAGCCCCGCCGGGCGGTGGGCCAGGGCCTGGGATACGCGGTCTCCAACCGGGGCGGCTGCCACCTGAACGGGGGATACAACGTGATTCTGGAGGGGCTGGGGCTCAACGCCGATCCCCTGACGCCCCACGCCAAGGCGGACATGACCATGCTCTTCCAGGATCTGATGGAGTGCATATCGGCCACGGGCCAGTGCCTGTTTACCAGCTACGCCTTTTTCCCGGCCTTTCTCATCAGCCGGCCCAACCTGGCGATAACGAAACTGGTAAACCGGGCGGTGCCCTGCATCGGCTGGGCGGTCCGGCTGATAAACCGGTATCCGGAAGCCCTGTGCCTCCACCTACCCATCTTCCATCACACCAAAGCCCTACGGTATGCCCTGGGGATGAAGGTGACGTTCGGACAGTACATCCGGATCGGGGAGCGGGGATTCAACCTGGAGCGGATGGTCAAC
>CALWYY010000067.1 GCA_944385885.1 uncultured Oscillospiraceae bacterium
GCCGAAGGCTGCAACAACCGCTGCGCCTTCTGCGTTATCCCCTCCCTCCGGGGCCGGTACCGCAGCCGGGCCATGGAGGATATCCTGGAGGAGGCCCGGCGCCTGTGCAGCGAGGGCGTGCGGGAGCTGATCGTGGTGGCTCAGGATATCACCCGCTACGGCACGGACCGCTACGGGAAACGCCGGCTGGCGGAGTTGCTTAGGGAGTTATGTAAACTCGATGCGGACTGGATCCGGCTCCATTACCTCTACCCGGAGGCGATTGACGACGAGCTGATCCAGACCATTGCCCAGGAGAAGAAGATCGTCCGGTACCTGGACATCCCCATCCAGCACATCAACGACGGCATCCTCCGCCGGATGAACCGCCGGGGCAGCGGGGCGGAGATCCGCGCCCTGCTGGCAAAGCTCCGGGAGCGTATCCCGGGCCTGGTTTTGCGCACATCCCTGATCACGGGCCTGCCGGGAGAGGGAGAGGCGGAGTTTGAGGAGCTGTGTGAATTCCTGCAGCAGGCGCGCATCGAGCGGGTAGGGGTATTCCCTTACTCTCCCGAGGAGGGTACGCCCGCGGCGGAGATGCCGGACCGATGTACCACGGAGGAGGCCCGTCGGCGGGCGTCCCTGATCATGGACCTGCAGGCCGGGATCATGGACCGGCTGGCGGAGTCCTTCCTGGGCCGGACGATCCAGGTGCTGGTCATGGGAAGCACGCCGGACGGCCTGCTCTGGGGGCGGAGCGCCTGGGACTCCCCCGACATCGACGGGCGGGTGGTATTTTCCGGCCAAGCCCGGCCCGGGGACATGGTTCCCGTCCGATGTACCGGCTCCGACGAGGGGGATCTTCTTGGCGAACAGGCCGGTCCCGCCTTTTAGGGGCGCCACACTATTGTAGAAGGAGACAAAACCATGCGTCTTTTTAACGATATGACCATGCAGCTGGAGGAATTTGTCCCTCTGGAGGAGGGAAAGGTGAAAATGTACGCCTGCGGTCCCACGGTGTATAACTACATCCACGTGGGCAACGCCCGGCCCATCATTCTTTTTGACGTGCTGCGCCGGTATCTGGAGTACCGGGGATACCAGGTCACCTTTGTGCAGAACTTCACGGACGTGGATGACAAGATCATCCGCAAGGCCAACGAGGAGGGGGTGGATTCCTCCGATATCGCAAAGAAGTACATTGAGGAGTACTGGACGGACGCCAAGGGGCTGGGGGTGCGGCCGGCCACGGTGCACCCCAAGGCTACGGAGAACATCGGCCAGATTATCAAGATGGTCAAGACCCTGGTAGACAAGGGGTTTGCCTATGAGGTAAACGGGGATGTGTACTTCCGCACCCGGCAGTTTCCGGACTACGGGAAACTCTCCCACCAGCCGCTGGAGGAGCTGCAGGCCGGAGCGCGCATTGATGTCAACGACATTAAGGAGGACCCGCTGGACTTTGCCCTGTGGAACGCGGCCAAGCCCGGCGAGCCCAGCTGGAAATCCCCCTGGGGGGCCGGGCGGCCCGGCTGGCATATTGAGTGCTCCGCCATGTCCAGCCGGTACCTGGGAGATACCATGGACATTCACTGCGGGGGCAGCGATCTGATCTTCCCCCATCACGAAAACGAAATCGCCCAGTCCGAGGCCGCCAGCGGCAAGCCCTTCGTCCGCTACTGGGTGCATAACGGTTTCATCAACGTGGACAACCGGAAGATGTCCAAGTCCCTGGGCAACTTCTTTACGGTCCGGGAGGCCGCCGCGGCCTATGGCTACGACTGCATCCGCATGTTCATGCTCATGAGCCATTACCGCAGCCCCCTAAACTATTCCGGGGAGATCCTGACCCAGGCGAAAAATGCCCTGGAGCGTCTGTCCACTGCCAAGGACAACCTGGATTTCTTTGCAGAAAACGGGGCGCCGGGGGAAATGACGCCGGAGGAGGCCGCTTTTGCCGCCTCTCTGGACGGGTACCGAGCCAAGTTCTGCCGGGCTATGGACGACGATTTCAACACCGCCGACGCCATTGCCGTGATCTTCGAGCTGGTACGGGAGATAAACAGCGCCGTGACGCCCAGCGCCAGCCCCACCCGGGCTCTGGCCCAGGCCTGCCGGAAGATATATCTGGAGCTGTCTGATGTGTTGGGCATCCCCTTCCAGGCAAAGAAGGAGGAGCTCACCCCGGAGCAGGAGGCTCTGTTTGCCGCCCGCCGGGAGGCCCGGAAAGCCAAGAACTGGGCGGAATCCGACCGGCTTCGGGACGCCCTGAAAGCCCAGGGCATCCTGGTGGAGGACACTCCCCAGGGGATGAAATGGAAGCGGGCCTGAGCGTCCGCCGCCCCGGGCCGCCGTTTGAAACGGCGGCCCGGTCTTTTTTTGCCGGCAGCTTGCCGGAACCCGTCCAGGGCCGCCCGGCGGGGGACGGAGCGAATCCGGCGGCTCCCCCGTAAAATCCAGGTCCCCGGGGGACAGGAACGGAGGCGGCGCGGCCCCGGGATAAAACCCGGGGCCGCGCCGCCCGTATATCCTGCTTTCGCGGGGCGCTCCCCGCTCCTTCCGCCTACCGGCCCAGAAGCGCCTCCACGCGGCGGATATAGTCCGGCAAGGCGCTTTCAAAATCCACGCCGTAATGCCGGGGGGAACCCCGGTCCACTGTCCGCCGGATGCTGTCGCATACCAGCTCTCCCGCGGTCTCCAGGGCCGCTTCCAGAGGAGCGCCCCGGACCAGGAGGGCGGACAGGGCCGCCGTAAATACATCCCCTGAGCCGTGAAAGCTCCCCTCATAGGCCGGGTGCATATACCGCCGGGTCTTGCCACTGCCGGTGTCCAGGGCCAGGCAGCCCACCTGTCCGGCCTGGTCGTACACACTGGTCACAGCCACGACCCGCGGTCCCAGAGCCGCCAGGGCCGCCAGAAGCCGCCGGAGGTACTCCTCGCTCTGGGGCGGTGCCATATATTCCATCCCCGCCAGCAGCGCTGCCTCCGTGACATTGGGGGTGATCACATCCGCCCGGCGGATCAGGTCCCGGAAGGCATCCCGGATGGGGTCGCCCAGCATGGAGTAATAAGCCCCGTTGTCCGCCATGGCCGGGTCCACCACCACCAGCGTCCCCTCCCCCCGGAGAAGCTCCATAGCCCGGGCGATCTGCTCCGCCTGGCCGGCATTGGCCATGTAGCCGGTAACAATGCCATCAAACGGCACCCCCTCCCGGGCCCAATGCTCCGCCATAGGCACAATGTCCTGGGACAGGTCCCGGACCGTATAGCCCTGAAACACGCAGGTGTGGGTGGACAGCACTGTGGTGGGCAGGCAGGAACATTCCACCCCCGTAGCCGACACCACCGGAAGCATCACCGTCAGGGAGCACTTCCCCACCCCCGAAAGGTCATTGATCGCCGCCAGGCGTTTCAGCGGGTTCTTCTCCATAAGCCGTCTCCTCCATTTCCGGTACCGCTTTGGCCAAAAAGCAGTCCCTGTACCGTTTCCCCAGCCGGCGCCTAGCCTGGGCCGCTGTCTCCTCCCCGTCGAAAACGCCGAACACGGCGCTGCCTGTACCGGTCATCACGGCGCCCAGGGCGCCCAGATCGATCAGGGCCCGCCGGATCTCTCCCACCTCCCGGCAGGTCCGGGGCAGCACTTCCTCAAAAACATTGAACATCCTCCGGGCCAGGCCAGCCAGGTCCCCGGCCTCCAGGGCTGACACCAGTCCCTCCGTATCCGGGTGGATGCGCCCCGTCCGGCTGTCAACCCGGCCGAACAGCTCCGCCGTGGACAGGGAAAACCGGGGCTTGCAGATCACAACGCGGCAGGCCTCCGGCAAGGGCGGCAGAGGGGTCAGGACCTCCCCCCTGCCCCGGGCCAGGGCCATGCCCCCGCTCACACAGTATGGCACGTCCGAGCCCAGCTCCAGGCCCAGCTTCCGCAGCCGGTCTGCGGTCCATCCCGCCCCGGTCATCCGGTTCAGGCAGCGCAGAACGGCTGCGGCGTCGGAACTGCCGCCGGCCATGCCGGCCCCTACGGGGATGCGCTTTCGGATGCGGATGTCCGCCCCTAACTCCGGCCGGCCCAGAGCGGCAAAGAAAGCCCTGGCCGCCTTTACCGCCAGGTTCCGCTCATCCCCCGGCAGCCAGGGCAGGCCGCAATCGGCCCGGATACGCCCGTCCTCCCGGAGCGTCACCTCCACATCGTCCCACAGGGTCACGCTGGCCATGACCATCACCAGCTCATGGTATCCGTCCGGGCGGTTGCCCGTCACGTCCAGGGACAGGTTCAGCTTCGCCCAGGCCCTCTCCCGCCCGGTCACAGGCCGAACAGGGCGGGCAGAAGCCCCGTGCCCTCCTCCATCAGGGGACAGCCGGCCGCGGCGGCCTCTGTATAGGCCAGCCCGCTCCCGCGCCGGTCCCGCCGGCTGTCGTAGAGAATATAGGGGACCGGCCCCCCGTCATGGCCCCGGGTGGAGGTAAGCGTCTTGTGATCGGAGAGAATCAGCATCCGGTACTCCTCTCCCCGCTCTTCCATGGTCCGGCAGACCGGCTCCACCACCCGGGAGGACAGCCACTGGATGGCCTGCACCTTCTCCCGCAGCTGCCCGTTATGGGTGGCTTCGTCCGGCCCCTCCAAATGCAGGACGGCAAAGTCCTCCCGGCAAAGGATCTCCAGGGCGGCACGTACCTTGGCCTCGTAGTCCGTGTCCCATTCCCCGTTGACACCGTCCAGGACGGGGGCCTCCAAACCCATAAGCCGGGCAATGCCCCGGCACAGAGGCACAGCGCTTACCACGCCCCCGCCGTGGCCCCACCGGCTCCGGAAGTCCGGCAGTTCCACCGCCGTACCCTCCGCCCAGAACCAAATGCCGCTGCACACGCTCTTCCCCTCCGCCGCCCGGCGGCGGTTTACCGGGGCATCCGGCAAAAGCGCGGCAGCCTTCTCCATGAGTTCTCCCAGCTGCTCCGCCGTCCGGCAGCCCCTGGGAAGGTGCCGGCCCACCGGCTCCCCCAGATGGTCATGGGGCGGGATGAACTCCCCGCCTTGGATAGCCGCATCCCGGCACACCGCGATATGCCGGAAGGACGGGGACGGATGGATCTCCACCCGGGCCGCCTCCGCCAGAGGGCGGAACGACGGATGCTCAAACAGCCAGCGGATCAGCTCCATGCTGTCCGCCCCATGGATGCTCCCGGCGCTGTGGGAGAGGATAAGCCGCTCCCGGAATGGGCCGGGCGGGGACAGGGTGATCATATTGCACCGGAACGCCGCGTCCCCCGGGCGCAGGGCGATCCCCTGATCCGCCGCTTCCAGAGGCCCCCGCCCGGTGTAGCAGGTCCTGGGGTCGCAGCCAAAGATGGACAGGATGGCCACGTCGCTGCCCGGCTGGGTCCCCGCCGGGCAGGTGCGTACCCGGCCTAGGGTCCCCGCTGCCGCCAGGCCGTCTATAAATGGCTTGGACGCCGCCTCCAAGGGCGTGCGCCCGCCCAGCGCCTCCACCGGGTCATCCGCCATGCCGTCGCCGATCACCAGCACATACTTCAAGTCCGCCCATCCCTTTCCGCCGTCTGTTTTTTAAGGGTTTCATTGTATACCACCCGTCTCCCTTTTGCAACCGCGCCGGACAGCGGTTTTTTTACATTTTATTCACCACACTCTTTCCATCCGGGCTATAATTGGTTTATAATAGATTGTTCAAAGTTTCAAAGAATACCCGGAAACGGAGGGACGGCCCATGGCAAAAAGAGCTTTGGTCGTAGAAGACGACGTCAATATCGCGGAGCTTCTCCGCCTATACCTGGAAAAGGACGGCTTTGAGGTATACCTGGCCGGGGACGGAGGAGAGGGTATCCGGCTGGCCCAGGAAAAGGCACCGGATCTGGTGCTGCTGGATATCATGCTTCCGGTGGTGGACGGCTGGGTGGTCTGTTCGGAGATCCGCAAAACCTCCCAGGTGCCCATTATCATGCTCACCGCCAAGGGCGAGACCTTCGACAAGATCTCCGGCCTGGAGATGGGCGCGGATGACTACGTGACAAAGCCATTTGAGGTCAAGGAGCTGCTGGCCCGCATCCATGCGGTGATGCGCCGCAGCGACTGCGAGCCGGCCCACGGGACCCAGGAGAAAAAGCTGACGTTTGACAAGCTGGTGATCAGCCTGGATTCCTATGAGCTGATTGTGGACGGAAAGCGCATTGAAGCCCCGCCTAAGGAGATGGAGCTGCTATACCACCTGGCCTCCTCCCCCAACCGGGTGTTCACCCGCAACCAGCTTTTGGACGAGGTGTGGGGGTTTGACTACTTTGGCGACTCCCGGACGGTGGACGTGCACATTAAACGCCTTCGGGAAAAGCTGGAGGGCGTGTCCGACAAGTGGTGCTTGAAAACCGTCTGGGGCGTAGGGTACAAATTTGAGGTTACGGATTAAACGGCCGGCATATGCATAGTCTGTATTTCAAAAACTTCCTGGCCACCGCCGCAATGGTCCTCACCAGCTTCCTTCTCATGGGCGTAGTCTTCAGCTTTATGAGCCGGAGCGTATTTGTGGCCGAAGCCCGGGAAAATATGATCCACAATGCCGAGGAGGTGTCCCGGGCGGCCACCGCCTACGGCCAGGGGGGCGACCTGCGCAGCCTGGAACTGCGCATGAACCTCTCATCCATCGCCTCCAGTACCGGGCGGCACATCTTCATCACCAACCCGTCCGGGGAAGTGGTCACCTGCTCTGACCGCCTGTTCCTGTGCCGGCATATCGGGATGCACGTGGGCGAGGAGGCCCTCACCACCCTCCAGGTCAGCGGGGAGCTGAACACCTTCGGCACACTGGGCGGGTTCTACGAGAAGGAAAACTACGTGGTGGCACTCCCTCTCACCGTCTCTGAGACCGTGATCGGCTACGTTTTTGTGGCCCAGGACAGCACCACGGCCCTGGATGCCTGGCAGACGCTGCTTCCCATGTTTTTCCTGATTTGCCTGGCGGTGCTGCTGCTGGCGCTGATGATGTCCTATGCCTACGCCCGGCACCTGGCCCAGCCGCTGCGGGCCATGGCCGCTGCCGCCCGGTACTTTGGGCACGGAGACCTGTCTGTCCGGGTGGAGGACACCGGCCGGGACGACGAGCTGGGAGAGCTGACGGAGGCCTTCAACTCCATGGCCGACTCCCTGGAGAAATCCGAGGAAAAACGCCGGGACTTTATTGCCAACGTATCCCATGAGCTGAAGACCCCCATGACTACCATCGCCGGCTTCGCCGACGGGATTCTGGACGGCACCATCCCTCCGGAGAGCCAGGCCCGGTACCTGCAGACCATCTCCTCCGAGACCAAGCGCTTGTCCCGGATGGTGCGGAGCATGCTGGAGCTCTCCCGCCTGCAGGCGGAGGACCGCAGCGCCCTGCGTCAGAAGAGCTTTGACATCTCGGAGGTCCTGCGCCTGACCCTTATTAATTTCGCCGATAAGATCGACGAGCGGAACCTGGACGTGAATTTCCAGGTGCCGGAGGAACCCATGCATGTGTTGGGAGACTCCGATGCCATCACCCAGGTGGTGTATAACCTTCTGGATAACGCCATTAAATTTTCCTCCGACGGTTCTTCCCTGGGCATTTTCCTGTGGAAAGATAATCAGAAAGCCTACGTATCCATCCAGAACCACGGTCCCACCATTCCGGAGGCGGAGATTCCCCTTCTCTTTGACCGTTTCCACAAGGCGGACCGGAGCCGCAGCCGGAACCGGGACGGGGTGGGCCTGGGTCTGTATATCGTGAAAACCATCCTCAATAACCACGGGGAGGATATTGCCGTCACCAGCCGGGATGGCGTGACGGATTTCGTATTTACCCTGACTTTGAAGCAATAGGCAGGTATCCTCTATGGAAAGCAAATGGTATGACCATTCCCATAACAGCAGCGGCTGGTACGCTCCGACGGCGGAGATGCGCGTGGAAACCGACCCGACCCCCCCGCCCCGCCGGGTTCACCGGGGCCGGCGGGTGGCGCTGGCGTTTCTGGCGGTGCTGGTGCTGATTGCCGCCTCCTGCCTGGCTTTCGGCGGCCGGGAGGACCCCCAGGGCGTACTCTTCCCATGGTCCTTTTTCTGGAACGGGGACGACGGCGAGAGCAGCCCCGACAGGCCGTTTTCCTTTGATGACCCGGATGTGTTTGACGACGATTTCCGGGATTTCTTCGATAGCTACTACACGGCCACGGAGAGTTCTCAGGAGTGTACCATCCCTCCGGTAGACCATTATGAAGCCGTCTCCCTTACTCTGTCCGACCCCGGGGAGGAGGAGCTGACGCTCCACGCCATCTATGAAAAGTGCGTCCCGTCCATTGTGGCCATCCGGGCCTACACCGACGAACAAATCAGCGATAGCTATTACTGGGGCACCGGGATCATTTTGACCGAGGACGGATACATCGTCACCAACTCCCACATCATCGAGGGCACCTGCCGGGCCAGCATTGCCCTGTGGGACGACCGGGAATACGAGGCCCAGCTGGTGGGCTATGATCCGCGGAGCGATATTGCCGTGCTGAAAATTGACGCCCAGGGCCTCACCCCGGCGGAGTTCTGCACCAGCGAGGGCCTTCTGGTGGGCGATAGTGTGGTGGCCATCGGCAATCCCCTGGGAGAGCAGTTCCGCAGCACCATGACGGAGGGGATCATCTCCGGGATCGACCGGGACGTATCCTACAACGGTACCACCCTCACCATGATCCAGACCAGCGCCCCCCTGAACGAGGGCAACTCCGGCGGCGCTCTCTTTAACCGCAGCGGCCAGGTCATCGGCATTACCAACATGAAGATGAGCTCCAACTATTACGGCTCGGCCTCCATCGAGGGTGTAGGCTTTGCCATTCCGTCCCAGACCGTGAAGGCCATGGCCGATGCCCTGCTCGCCCAGGGGCAGGTCAGCGGCCGGCCCGCCCTGGGCATTACCGTGGGGGCCATTCCCCAGGCGGCCGCCGGGCATTATCAGCTGCCCTCCGGCCTGTACGTCAGCGAGGTGGTTCCCGGCTCGGGCTGTGACCAGGCCGGTATCCAGGCGGGGGATATCCTCACCCACGTTAACGGCGAACCCGTCACCGAGACGCAGGACGTGACTGTGCAGATCCAGGATATGCAGGTGGGCGATACCCTGGAGCTGACCATCTGGCGGGACGGGGAGACCTGGACTGTGACCGTCGCCCTGGTGGACGTAAACGACGTGTACTGACCCGGCCGCCCCGCTGCGGCCTGCCGCCATCCCCCTGCGCTGCCGCTCTTGACAGCGCAGGGTTTTTTGACTAATGTATCCCTGGAAAAGGAGTGAATCCGATGAAAGACACCGTTTTGGAAAATTTTCTCTCCCTGTGCGCCATTCCCCACAAATCCGGGCACGAGGAGGCCCTGAGCCGCTGGCTGTACCGCTGGGCTTTGGACCGGGGCCTGGCGGCCTGGCGGGACGAGGCCGGTAACGTGATCATCGACAAGGCGGCCTCTCCAGGCTGTGAAAACGCCCCGCGGGCCATTTTGCAGGCACATATGGATATGGTGACCGTGTGGGAGGAGGGGCTGGACTTTGACCCTCTCCGGGACCCTGTGCAGACTGTCCGGGAGGGAAACATCCTGCGGGCCCAGGGCACCTCCTTAGGGGCCGACGACGGCGCCGGGGTGGCCCTGGCCATGTCTATCCTGGAAGACACGGACGCCGTGCACGGGCCCCTGCGGGCCATCTTTACCGTGGATGAGGAAGTGGGCATGACCGGGGCTGGGGCCCTGGAGAGCCGGTACCTGGACGGGAAATATCTGCTAAACCTGGACTGGGAAGAATTCGGGTCGGTTTGCTGCTCCAGCGCCGGCAGCGAATTGTTCTCCTTCCGTTTCGCCCCCCGCTGGGTCCCCGCCACGGGGAGCGCCTGGTGCTTTTCCGTACGGGGTCTGGCAGGAGGGCACTCCGGCACCATGATCCATCTGGGCCGGGGCAACGCCCTGGGTCTGGCAGCCCGGATGGTCCTTGCTGCCGGAGAGGCCGGGATTCCCGTGTCCCTGGGGGCGCTGGAGGGCGGCGTGGCCCACAACGCCATTCCCTCCGCCGCCCGGGCTGTGCTGCTGGCCCCGGAGGAAGACGCCGGGCGCCTTGCCCGGCTGGCGGAAGAGGTACGGGCCCGTTTTCTGGAGGAACACGCCGTCACGGATCCCCAAGCGGAAATCACCCTGGAGCGCGTCTCCCGGCCGGAGACGGCCTTGGCTTTGGAGGATACCAGGGCCCTGGCGGAGTGCATGTGCGCCGCCCCCGTTGGCGTGTATACCTATTCCCCGGTGATTCCCGGCCTGGTGGAGAGCTCCGCCAACCTGGGCACCGTGGTTTTCGGCCCGGCGGAGGTGGGCTTTGACCTGTTCCAGCGCAGCTCCAGCGCCCAGGCCACCCAGGCCATGCGGGACGCCTACCAGCGCCTGGCAGACCATTGGGGCGCCCGCCTCTCCTCCCATAACGCCATGCCCCACTGGCCGGTGCGAAAGGACAGCCGTCTGCTGAGCCTGTGCCTGGCCGCCTATTCCCGGCTCTTCGGCGAGGAAATGGCCGTCAAGCCCGTTCACGCCGGCCTGGAATGCGGCAGCTTTGCCTCCAAGGCGCCTCAGCTGGATATTGTCTCCATCGGGCCCCAGGTGGCGGATATCCACTCTCCCCGGGAGAGCCTGGATCTGGAAAGCGTGGACCGGCTCCACCGTCTGGTGCTGGCGGTTCTGGAAGAGATCGCGCGGGAATGATTACCTACGACGCGGGAACGTATGATATTGCGGTGATCGGCGCCGGCCATGCGGGAATCGAGGCGGCGCTGGCCGCGGCGCGCCTGGGCCTGCGTACCCTCTGTTTTACAGTGAACCTGGATAGTGTCGGCAACATGCCCTGCAACCCGGCCATCGGCGGTACCGGCAAGGGCCATTTGGTACGGGAGCTGGACGCCCTGGGCGGCGAAATGGCCCGGGCGGCCGATGCCGCCGGCATTCAATTCCGTATGCTCAACCGGGGAAAAGGCCCGGCCGTCCACGCCCTGCGGGTGCAGGCGGACCGCCGCCGGTACCAGGAGATTATGAAACACACCCTGGAGCGGCAGGAGAACCTGTTTCTCCGGCAGGCAGAGGTGGTTTCCATCGGCCTGGAAAACGGGCGCGTAGCCTCCGTGACTACCCACACCGGGGCTGTCTATGGGGTAAAGGCGGCGGTGGTGGCCAGCGGTACCTATCTGGGCGGCCGGACCATTGTGGGAGAGGTGGTTCGCTCCTCCGGCCCGGATGGCCTGGCCGCCGCCGGGGAACTTACCCGGTGTCTGGAGGCCATGGGACTGTCCCTCCGCCGGTTTAAAACCGGCACGCCGCCCCGGGTCAACGCCCGGAGTGTGGATTTCTCCCGCCTGGAGCGGCAGCCGGGGGACGAGGACATCCAGCCCTTTTCCTTTTCCACCCCCGGCCCGGTGGCGAATCGGGCCGTGTGCTGGCTTACCTATACCAACGAGCGCACCCATGAGATCATCCGGAGAAACCTCCACCGCAGCCCCCTGTACGGGGGCGTCATCCAAGGGGTAGGCCCCCGGTACTGTCCCTCTATTGAGACAAAGGTGGTCACCTTTCCTGATAAGCCCCGGCACCAGCTTTTTATCGAGCCCATGGGCCTTGACACAGAGGAGCTGTATATCCAGGGGCTCTCCTCCTCGCTGCCGGAGGAGGTGCAGCAGGAGGTTGTCCACTCCATCGCCGGCCTGGAGCGGGCGGAAATCCAACGGCCGGCCTACGCCATTGAATACGACTGCCTGGATCCCACGGAGCTGGACGCCACGCTGGAGTGCAAGAAAGTCCCGGGCCTATACGGCGCGGGGCAGTTCAACGGTTCCTCCGGCTACGAAGAGGCGGCGGTTCAGGGTTTTGTAGCCGGCGTCAACGCCGCCCGGAAGCTTTTGGGCCTTGGCCCGTTTATTCTGCGCCGCTCTGACGGGTATATCGGCACCCTCATCGACGATCTGGTAACCAAAGGCACCGACGAGCCGTACCGGATCATGACCTCCCGGAGCGAATACCGCCTTCTCCATCGGCAGGATAACGCCGACGAGCGTCTGAGCGCCAAGGGGCTGGAGCTGGGACTGGTCTCCCCGGAGCGGCACCGGCAGGTGCTGGAAAAATATGCCGCGGTGGAGCGGGAGCTCCGCCGTCTGGAGGAAACGCACTTGCCTCCCACGCCGGCCCTACGGGCCATGCTGGAGAGCCGGGGCACGGCTCCCACCGTCTCTGGGACGTCCCTGGCGGACCTGCTCCGCCGGCCCCAGGTGGATTACAGCTGCCTGGCTCCCTTTGACCCAGGCCGGCCGCCTCTGGACCGCGCTGTCCAGGAGCAGGTGAGCATCCGCCTGAAATACGAGGGCTATATCCGCCGCCAGCTCCGGGATATCCAGGAATTCCAGCGCATGGAAGACCATCGTATCCCTCCGGAGGTGGACTACGCCGCCGTACCGGGTCTGCGCAGCGAGGCCCGGCAGAAGCTGGCCGCCATCCGGCCCCGCAGCTTTGGACAGGCCATGCGCATTTCCGGCGTCTCCCCGGCGGATGTGACCGCTCTGATGGTATGGGCCGAGACCGGAAAGGAGGGCCGCCATGGGGGATAAGGTGGTGCTGGGCCTGTCCGGCGGAGTGGATTCCGCCGTGGCGGCCCGGCTTTTGGCGGAAGAGGGGTACCAGGTGAGCGGCCTGTATCTGGATAACGGCCTGCCCGGAGCCGGGGCGGCCCGGGCGGCAGCGGAGGACCTGGGTATTCCCCTGACGGTGCGGGATGTGCGCCGGGACATGGAGGAGGCCGTCTGCCGGCCTTTCGCGGAGGGATATCTTCGGGGCGAGACTCCCAACCCCTGCATCGTGTGCAATCCGGCGGTGAAATTCCGTGCCCTGCTGGAAGAGGCCGGGCGCGTAGGCGCCCAGCACATTGCCACCGGCCACTACGCCCGGGTCCAGGATGGGAGGCTCTACCGGGGTGCGGAGGACAATGACCAGAGCTATATGCTCTGCCGGCTGGAGCCGGAGCAGCTGCGCCGCCTGCTGCTCCCCCTGGGTCCCTACCGGAAGCAGCAGGTACGCGCCATGGCCCAGGCATGGGGCCTTCCCAGCGCCGGAAAGCCCGACAGCATGGAGATCTGCTTCATCCCCTCCGGGGATTACGCCGCCTGGATCGAAGCCCGGGGCGCCGTCCCTCCGCCGGGGGACTGTCTGCTGGACGGCGCCGTGGTGGGCAGGCACCGGGGCATCCACCGCTATACCGTGGGCCAGCGGCGGCATCTGGGCATAGCCGCCGGCAGCCGGGTCTATGTGTCCCAGCTCCGGCCGGAAGAGAACCAGGTGATCCTGGCCCGGGGCGACGCTCTGTGGAGCGATTCCTTCTCCCTGCGGGAGCTGTCCTGGCTCATACCAGCCCCGGACGGGCCGGTGGACTGCCTGGTGCGGGTGCGCCACTCCCGCCGGGATATGCCGCCATGCACCGTTGTCCCCCAGGGCCGCGGCGCCGCCCGGGTCCTCCTGCCCGCCCCAGTTCGGGCGCCTACTCCCGGCCAGGCCGCTGTATTCTATCAGGGGGACCGTTTAATCGGCAGCGGCTTTATAACAAAATGACAAACGGAGGGCGAAAACAGCCCTCCGTTTTATTGTTTTTGTGTATTTACTTTAGCGTGGTAGCGTGCTATTTTATTACCATAATAAATCACCGACAAGGAGATTACCAACATGAAAAAGATTCTTGCCATGGCTCTTTCCCTGATCCTCGTCCTGGGCGTGCTGGCCGGCTGCGGCCAGACCCAGGAGCCCGCCGCCGACCCCACCGAAGCCCCCGCGGCCGATCCAACCGAGGCTCCGGCGGCCGATCCCACCGAGGCCCCCGCCGAGGAAGAGCCGGCGGAAACCTTTGTCTTTAAGCAGGGCTTCGACCTGGATTACCCCCCCTACTCCTACCTGAAAGACGACGGCTCCATCGGCGGCTTTGACGTGGAGGTCTGCCAGGCGGTCTGCGAATATCTGGGCTGGGGTTATGAGGCGGTCCCCTTCAACTGGGACGCCAAGGACGCCGAGCTGGCCGCCGGGTCCTGTGACTGCATCTGGTCCGGCTTTACCGTGGAGGGCCGGGAGGACGACTACCTCTGGTCCGATCCCTACTCCAACAATACCCAGCTTATCTTGACCACCGAGGATTCCGGCATCGAGACCCTGGCCGGCCTGACCGGGAAGATCGTGGGCGTGCAGACAGCCACCTCCGCTTATGACCTTCTCCAGGACGCGGAAGCTGACCTGTGTGCTACCTTTGCCAGCCTGGAGGTCTACGAGACCTACACCATCGCCTTCGCCGATCTGCAGGCGGGCGCCATCGACGCCATCGCCATTGACGCCACCGCCGGCGGATACCTGATCTCCGGCCTGGAGGGCTATAAATTCCTGGACGAGGATCTGGGCACCGAGACCTACGCCATTGGCTTCCGCCTGGAGGATGTGGAGCTGCGGGATCAGGTCAATGAGGCCCTGAAGGCCCTGGCCGCCGACGGCACCATCGACGCGATTGCCGCCAACGACGACTACGCGGATATCCGCGACTTCCTGTGCGTGGGTGACTAAACCCTGCCAGTACCGGGATATGGGCTGCCGGAAGGCAGTCCATATCCTGCTGTAATCCTTCCCCAAGGAGGCCGCCATGACATTCACCACTATGCTCACCACCATGTCCGCTGGAATGGTCAAGACCTGCTCCATCTTCTTTCTCACCCTGCTGTTCTCCCTGCCCCTGGGGTTTTTTGTGGCCTTCGGCCGCATGTCCCGGTGCCGGCCTCTCCAGTGGGTGGTGAAGATCTACATCGCCATTATGCGCGGTACCCCCCTGATGCTTCAGCTGCTGGTCTGGTACTTCGGCCCGTTTTACCTCTTCGGCTGGTCCATCAAGGGATACCGCTTTACTGCCATTCTTTTGGGCTTCTCCCTAAACTACGCGGCCTATTTTGCAGAGATCTACCGCTCCGGCATTGAATCCATGCCGGTGGGACAGTACGAGGCGGCCCAGGTATTGGGCTATGGGAGGGCGCAGACCTTTCTGCGCATCATCCTGCCCCAGGTCATCAAGCGCATCCTTCCCGCCGTCACCAATGAGGTGATCACCCTGGTTAAGGATACCTCCCTGGCCTTTACCCTGGCCTATCAGGAGGTGTTCTCCCTGGCAAAGCAGATCTCCGCCTCTCAGAGGTCCTTTATGCCCTTCCTCATCGCGGGGGTGTTCTATTTTATCGCTAACTACGCCGTGGCCTTTGCTATGGAACGGACGGAAAAGGCCTTTGCCTATTTCCGCTGAGGAGGGTTTGCATGAACGTATTGGAACTGCGCCACATCCAGAAAAGCTTTGGGGATACGCCGGTGCTCCGGGATATTTCCCTGTCGGTGCCCCAGGGGGGCGTGACCGGGGTGATCGGCCCGTCCGGCTCAGGGAAATCCACCCTGCTCCGCTGCGCAACGTTTCTGGAGACCATCGACGGAGGAGACATCGTCTATTCGGGGGAGTACGCCGCCCGGGAGGGTGTATACGCCGACAAGGCCTCCCTGCGCCGGATCCGCCGGTATTTCGGCCTGGTATTCCAGAGCTTCCACCTGTTCCCCCACTACTCGGTGCTGAAAAACCTTACGGACGCGCCAGTGCTGGTACAGGGCCGGGACCGGGCGGAGGTGCGGGAGACGGCCATGGCCCTGCTGAAAAAGATGGGCCTGGAGGACCGGTGGGACGCCTACCCCTACCAGCTCTCCGGCGGCCAGCAGCAGCGGGTGGCCATTGCCCGGGCCCTGTGCATGAAGCCGGAGATCCTGTTTTTTGACGAGCCCACCAGCGCCTTGGACCCGGAGCTCACCGGAGAGGTCCTCCGGGTGATCCGCCAGCTGGCCGAGGAGAAAATGACCATGGTCATCGTGACCCACGAGATGCAGTTTGCCCGGATGGTGGCCGATCACATCCTCTTTATGGACGGCGGCGTCATCGTGGAAGAGGGGACCCCTCAGCAGGTGATCGACGACCCCCGGCACGAGCGTACCCGGGCTTTTCTCAGCCGCTTGGAGCGGTAATTTCCTCCGGGGGCTTGATTTCCCCGGCGTTATCCGGTATCATAAAATCCGCCTTTGAAAGGCGGATTTTTTGTCGAAAGGACGGGTAAGGATGAAGCGCTCCCGTACTCTTCTTGCGGTATGTCTCATATCCGCCCTGTGTCTGGCGGCCCTGTCCGGATGCTCCTCCAAACGGGACAGCGGATACCGGGTGATTGCGGAGCTCAATTCCGAGGAATTCTGCATCGCCTTCCGCCGGGACGACCCGCTCTGCCAGGTGGTCACCGCCGCCCTGCAGGAAATCGCCGCGGAGGGACAGCTGGCCCGCCTGTCCACCCAGTATCTGGGGGCAGATTACAGCTGCCTGGAGGGCGTTCCCGGAGCGCTGAAGACCCTGGAGGTGGACATCCCCCAGGATCGGGTGTTCCTCATCGGTATCCAGGACGGTACCGCTCCCCTCAGCTCCTCCCGGGACGACGGCACCTATACGGGCCTGATTCCCGACCTGGTCCAGCTGGTGGCGGAGAAGCTGGGCTGGGAGTATAAGTTCATGCCCATCAGCAGCTCCAACGTGGATGTGGAGCTGGGGTCTGGGAACGTGGACTGCGCCTGGCTGGGCGCCTCCCTGGACAGCGGCTCGGAGAGCTACTCCCTGACGCCAGGCTGGCTGAAAAACTCCCATGAGCTGGTGGTGCGCAATGGCAGCGGCTACACCCGCATGAACAGCTTAAAGGGAAAGATCCTGGGCATTACCGATGACACCGCTATGGCTGCCCTGGAGGAAAGCGGCCTGTATGAGAAAGCCGGGGCCGTGTGGTACTACGATGACCTGCAGTTATGCTTTGCCGCTTTAGCTGCCGGGGACTGCGATGGAATTGTAATCGACAGTATCGTGGCTGGCTATTACATAATGTAAGCCCCTCGGGGTTTGGGACCGCCGGAAAGGACAAGCCTGTCCTTTTCGGCGGTCCTGCTTCTCCCTTTGAGCCTCCCCGGATTCTTAAAGGCTTCTTACGCTCTTGACATATGATACTATGTGATATATAGTATTATGCGAAGGGAGGCATTCTATGGATACCCAACTTAAGCGTGGGCTTCTGGATGTATGCGTCCTGGCGGCCATTCAGGAGGAGGAGTCCTATGGTTATCAGATCATCAAGAAGATGAACCCATACGTGAGCATATCGGAATCCACTCTCTACCCCATTCTCCGGCGGCTGGAAACCTCCGGCCTGCTCACGGTACGGTCTGCGGAGCATGGAGGACGGCTTCGGAAGTACTACCGCATTACCCCTGCCGGCCGGCAGCGCATCATGGATTTTGCCGGCGACTGGCAAGAGATATTATCCATGTACCGATTTATTGTGGAGAAAGGAAGCTCGGAATGAACAAAGAACAATTCCTGCAGGCCGTGCGCCGAAGGTTGGCCGGACTGCCGGATAAGGACGTAGAGGGTGCGCTGGCCTATTACCGGGAGATGATTGAGGACCGGATGGAGGATGGCCTGTCGGAGGAGGAAGCGGTGGCCGCCCTGGGATCGGCCGAAGACATCGCCGCTCAAATTCTCATGGAGCTGCCGCTGCCCACGCTGGTAAAGGCGCGGAGCGGGCGTGCCCGGACGCTGCGTGCCTGGGAAATCATCCTTTTGGTCTTGGGATTTCCCGTGTGGGGCAGCCTGCTGTTGGCGGTACTAAGCGCGTTCCTGGCCGTATACGCGGCTGTATGGGCGGTGATCGCATCCCTTTTCCTTGCCGCGCTGTCTCTGGCGCTGGGTCTGCTGGCCGGCGGAGCGGGATTGGTGCTGTTTTGCGTCCGGGGATGGGCGTTGTGGGGCGTTCTGTGCGGCAGCGCCGGGCTAATCTGTGGCGGCACCGCCATTCTGTTGTTTTTTGCTGTTAAGGCGGCGGCCCGGGGGGTTGCTTGGCTGAGCCGCCGGTCCTGCCGGTGGTTAAAGACTCTTTTTGTCCGAAGGAGGAATGCCGTATGAAACGGTCTGGAAAAATTGCCCTGGCCGTGGGGGTGGGTTGCATCCTGCTGGGCTGCATAGGGGTCTTTGGAGTCTTTGCTCATCTGGGTTTTGACGCAGGCAGGCTGGAAGGCCCGTGGCTGGATTTTCCGGAAACCCAAGCTGGGAGCCAGGATTCGGCCGGGGCTGTGGAGACGGTGACATATACGGTCACGGACCCGTTTGACCGGATCCAGGTGCGGGAGGAGTACGGCCACGTACGCTTTGTTCTCACGGACGGCGGCCCGTGCCGGGTGGAGTGCGTCCGATGGGCCGGTGTGAAGCATACCGTGGGCATAGAGGACGGCGCCCTTTCCATCACGGCGGAGGACACCCGCCGGTGGTACCAACGCATCGGCGTCTGGATCTCCCAGGTGAGCACCACCGTGTACCTGCCATGTGAGGAGTATGACTTCCTCACCGTCTCCACCGCCAGCGGGGACGTGGACATCCCTGCCGGTCTAACCCTGGGGGAGGCGGACGTCTCCACCGCCAGTGGAGATATCTTTTGGAACGCGCAAGTCTTAGGGAGTCTGTCCATGCAAAGTGCCAGCGGAAAAATCCAGTTGGAGGATACCCAAACGGAGAGCCTATCCGCCCATAGCGCCAGCGGGGATATCTCCCTGTGCCGGCTGGAGGCGGATGGCCCGCTCCGGATTGAAACCGCCAGCGGGAAAATCCTTTTGGAGGATACCCGGGGAGATACCCTGTCCGTGACAACCGCCAGCGGGAACGTCTTTCTCTCCCGCACGCAGGTGCAGGGGCTGGCCAGCCTGAGGACCGCCAGCGGGGCAATCCGGCTGGAGGAGGCGGATGCGGAGAGCCTGGAGATTCGTTCCGTCAGCGGGGATGTGGAGGGGACCCTGCTGTCCGGCAAGCGGTTTGAAGTATCCACGGTCACCGGCGACGTGGATGTCCCCTCCTCCCAAGGCGGGCCGTGCCGGGTGGAGACCACCAGCGGCAGCGTCCGCCTTGCTGTGGAAAACTGACCCGCGCTGGGCAGATAAGGGAATGACCGGCGCGTCCTGAACGGACGCGCCGGTCATTTTTGTTCCGGCGGAAATGCTTTCGCCGCGCTGGGTTATATGTACTGATCCACAATCTTTTCCGCTCCGGCGGCGTCGCTGCATACCACAACCACCACGTACAGGCCGCTCTGGCGCACCACCGCGTCCTCCAGCTTCATGGCTTCCGCCGGGCCGTAATCCTTATACGTCTCAATGCGGCTGGCTACCCGGGCTTCCGCCGCCGTGAGGATCCGTCCCGCCGCCGCCTCATCCACCGCCTGGAAAATAGCGATCTCCTCCGCCGTGGCGGCAGTGCCGCAGTATACCACGCAGTCGGTATAATCCCCCGCGTCCAGACCGTACAGCGCCGGCACTACCTGGTCATCCAGGCGGCTCAGGCTGTCGGTAAAGTCCGCGTTGGCCAGCAGGTCGTCGGCCAGCGTCTGTCCGTCCATCTCCTTTTTCCCGCCGCAGGCGGTGAGCCCCAGCAGCAGGCAGGCTGCCAAAATCAGTGCTACCGTTTTCTTCATAAATCCCTTTCCTTTCGTTATTCGTCCAGCAGTGCCTCGTCCACATAGTGGGTACGCATGTAATCCGCCCAGGCCAGATACCCGGATTTCTCCAGGTGTTTGCCGTCTCCGGCGTAGGCATAATCCGCAGACAGATACCCGTCCTCGTCCACCAGCAGGGAATACAGGTCAAGATACCAGCATCCCTTCTCTCCGCACATCTCCTTAAGCTTTTCGTTAAAATTATCGATCCGGTCCATTTTCTGTACTTCCCCCGGATCCGCATCCACCGCCGCCGTCACCGGCGTTACGGAGATGACATAGATGGTTGCGGTGGTCTGATACTGGCGGATAAAGTCTATGACATCGCTGTAGGACTGGATAAAGGAATCCACGGAGTTGCCCACCTCGTTCAGGCCGAACATCAGGTAGACGCTATCGTAATAGTCCGGATTCAGCGTGATGGGAGACAGGTCCACAATGCCCAGCACCTTGTTCACCCACATGTTTGCCTGGCAGATATAGCGGCAGTTGTTGACCCCGGACCACATCTGGAACCCTTCCATGAGAGAGTTACCAATCATACAGGCATTGTCAAAGAAGCTGTCGTATACCGCCGTCTCCCGTTCCGGCACCGTCACTCCCCAATCCGCCGGGGCAATGTATCCGTCGATTCTCTGGGCGGCAGCCCCCTCCGGCACCGGAGTGGCTGTGGGTTCCGGCGTCTCGGATGCCTCCGGGGGCGATTCGGCATCGGTTTCTCCGCCGGTTTCCGGGGACGCGCTCGGCTCGGAGGATGGATCGGTTATCGGCTGGACAGAGGGTTCAGCGGTTCCTTCCACCGGAACGCCGTCAGGGATCGGGCTCTCCTCTTCCCGCTGGCCCAGGAGCTTCACCGCCGCAAACACCACCACTCCCACCAAAACCAGCGCCAAAATCAGAAGCAGAGGGGATGGTCCCCGCCGGCGGGGCGGCGGGGTGCGACGCCGTTCCGGGTGCTCCTCCCTATCGCTCCGTGGCGGTCGGGGGGGAGGCGTTGTGCGGGATGGACTCCGGCCGGTATACCGCTCATAGTCTGCATCGGGCTGTTCATACCCCTCGGGCGGCCGGGACGCCTGTTTTCCCCGATAAGGTTCATACTCCTCCCGCCGGGTCGCGGACGTGCGGCCCGGTCCCGCCGGCTGCCGGGTCATCCCCGGCCCATAGGAAGGCGCTCTTCTCCCCGTATCGCGGGTGGGGGCGTCGGTATATCCGGCGCTCCGATCATATCCCGCCCGGGGGGCTGTCCCCTGGGACGTCTGGCTCCGGCCCGTACCATATCCGGGGGCGGCGGTATATCCGCCGCTCCGGTCATATCCCGCCCGGGGGGCTGTCCCCTGGGACGGACGGTTTTCCGCCCGGTCGCTGCCAGACGCCGTACCGTGAGAGGCAGTTTCCTCCTCGCCGGCAAAAAATTCCGTCCAGTAATCCTCTCCGGTGTCCCGGACGGGCTCTCTTCTATATTCACGGCCGCCGGTCCATTCCCGGCGGGAGGCGTCATTTGGCTTTTCGTGCCGTCCTGCGTTTTCCATGGATGACTGTGACCTCCGTTGCAATGTCGTGCTTTTTTATTATAGTTTTTTCCGACAGTATATGCAAGCACTATTTCCCTCCGTCAGTTTCCCGATGTGGGAAAAGCGGCATACCGGCAGGCGCCTGCGCGTTTTTCAAAAACGCAACGGGAATCGGCGGATCCGCGTCAGGCACGCCCTTCGTCTTCAGAATTTCAAGCCCATTCAGAGCCCGGGAGAAGGGGATGGCGGCGGCTACCGGAACGTTTATAGAGTTTTTGCGTCTTTACAGATACGAATATTCTTGGTGGAGGTGAACCTTATGAGAAAATTCATGGCGCTGGTCCTATTGTCGGCGTTTGCCCTATCCATAACCGGATGCGGCGGCAAGGCAGATCGGATTGCTCCCGGGAGATCTCCTTCCGCTTGCATCGGCGGCGAAGCAGACAAAATAGAGATATCACATTTCACCGGCGGGGCAGAAACCAGGTGGACGGTAGAGGGCGAGAAAGCGGAAGCTTTAAGAAACTGGGCCGGCGGGCTCAAATATGAAATCCTCGAGGCACCGGAAGGACAGTCTCCCGGAGACGCAGACGGTGGCGAGGTATACGATTTCATATTGCCGGAGGGCGATTGCCCTGGGTTTTCCTACGTTATCCACGGCAGCAACCGCTACCTGCTGATGGAGGGTTATTGGTATACTGTAACGAACCCGTCCGATCCCCCATGCATGGTTCCCTAAAAGGACTGCGCTCGATTCCTCGAGCCGGGTGTATCCTCCCCTTGCAGGGATGGGTTCTGTTTTCCGGCTGCAGACGGAGTCCCTCCGCCCGGGGCTTTCCTCCCCGGCAGGGATAGTTTAGCCTCCTGCATTAAGGCTGCTCTTCCTCGCCGGTTGATTCCCGCCGGGCGGGGAAATGTTTACATAACTTTCATTTTCTCCGGCAAAACTCAACCCGGTAAACCTTGCAGTTCCGCAGCGCCTGTGGTATAGTAATCAAGTTAAAAATACACGCAGTACGGAGAGGAATCGGGGCCATGTGGGTAGCCGACGGCTGGAGAGAATATGAACTGCTGGATGCCTCCGGCGGGGAACGCCTGGAGCGCTGGGGCCGGCACATTCTCGTGCGGCCCGATCCCCAGGCCATCTGGGCCACTCCCCGGCTGGCCGCCGGCTGGTCCAGCCCCCAGGGCCGGTATACCCGCAGCCGCACCGGAGGCGGTAGTTGGGATAAGGGGTCTCTTCCCGCCCAGTGGGATATCTCCTACGGGGACCTCCGGTTCCATGTGCGCCCCATGAATTTTAAACACACGGGCCTGTTCCCGGAACAGGCCGTTAACTGGGACTGGATGCGTCGGAAGATCCGGGATGCCGGGCGAAGCATAAGCGTGCTGAACCTATTCGCCTATACCGGCGGGGCCACGGCAGCCTGTCTGGCGGCAGGGGCGTCGGTCTGCCATGTAGACGCCGCCCGGGGCATGGTGTCCTGGGCCAAGGACAATGCCGCCGCTTCGGGCCTGGAGGACGCGCCGGTGCGTTGGATCGTGGACGACTGCGGCAAATTTGTGGAGCGGGAGATCCGCCGGGGCCGGCGGTACGACGCCATTATCATGGATCCGCCCTCCTACGGCCGCGGTCCCTCGGGCGAGGTCTGGAAGCTAGAAGATAACCTTTGGGAGTTCGTTTCCCTGTGCCGGGAGGTGCTGTCCGCCCGGCCGCTGTTTGTGCTGATCAATTCTTACACCACGGGGCTGGCCCCGTCGGTGCTCACCTATATCGCGGAGAGCCTTTTCACCCCGGCCTTCGGCGGCGGCGCCCGGTCGGATGAGCTGGGGCTGCCCGTCACGGAAAGCGGCCTGGTGCTGCCCTGCGGGGCCAGCTGCCGCTGGGAGGCCTGAATGGAACCGATCATTCATTTGCAGAATGTGTCCTACCGATACCCCGACGGGACGGACAATGCCTTGGAAAATGTGACGCTGTCTTTTCAGCCTGGTACCTTCACCGCCGTGCTGGGGCACAATGGTTCCGGCAAGTCCACCTTGGCCAAGCTGCTTAACGCCATTCTCCTGCCGGCAGAGGGACAGGTGACCGTCAAAGGGATGGATACACGCCGGGAGGAAAACCTGCTGTCCATCCGCCGGACGGTGGGAATGGTGTTTCAGAACCCCGATAACCAGATCGTAGCCAGTGTGGTGGAAGATGACGTGGCCTTTGCCCCAGAGAACCTGGGGGTGCCGCCGGCGGAGATCCGGCAGCGGGTGGACGACGCCTTGCGCCGGGTGGGAATGTACCAGCTGCGGCTGCACGCGCCTCATCTTCTCTCCGGCGGGCAGAAACAGCGGGTGGCCATTGCGGGAGTGCTGGCCATGCAGCCGGAGGTGCTGGTGATGGACGAGCCCACGGCCATGCTGGATCCCGCCGGGCGCCGGGAGGTGCTGGATACCATCGCCCATCTGCGGCGGGAAACCGGCGTCACGGTAATCCTGATCACCCATCATATGGACGAGTGCATCGGCGCCGATCGGGTGCTGGTGATTTCTGACGGACGGCCCGTCCTGGACGGCCGGCCGGCAGAGGTTTTCTCCCAGGTGGAAGAGCTCCGGGCCCTGGGGCTGGGCGTACCGGCCACCACGGAGGCGTTGTGGGAACTGCGCCGGGCGGGGCTGGATGTGCCTCTGGACGCTTTGAGTACCCAGGCCTGCTGCCAGGCCATCGCCGCCCTGCTGCCAGGCGGCAATTTCAACGGTAAAGGATTATAGCCATGCCTGCTATCCGGGTGGAGTCCCTGACGTACGTGTACAGCCGGGGCACTCCTTTTGAAAACGTCGCTGTGGACGATATAACGTTGGAGATCCCCGCCGGACAGTGCGTGGCGCTGCTGGGCCATACGGGAAGCGGCAAAAGCACCCTGATCCAGCATCTCAACGGGCTGCTGGAACCCACCCGGGGCCGGGTCCTCTTCGGCGGGGAGGATATCCGCCGAAGCAAGGAGTCCCTGCGGAACATCCGGTTCCACGTAGGGCTGGTATTCCAGTATCCGGAGTACCAGCTCTTTGAAGAGACGGTTTGGAAAGACATTGCGTTCGGTCCGGGAAACATGGGCCTGACCCCGGAAGAGCTGGACCGGCATGTCCGGGACGGGGCTCGGTTCGCGGGAGTGGAGGAGTCTTT
>CALWYY010000068.1 GCA_944385885.1 uncultured Oscillospiraceae bacterium
GCGGGGCGTCGGTTTGCAATTGGTTGGTAAATCCGCCCAGACGCTCCGCAATCCCCAGGGCAGCGGCAGTCTCCCCGTTGGCCGGAGCGTCCCCCACATAGGCATGCCGGGTCCTGTACGCCGCCGACACGTATGGGGATATTGTCACGCCCCGATCCCAGAGAACCTTTTCCCCCACACGCACCTGTACCACCGGTTCCTGGGCCGTGTATTCCCGCTGGAACTGGCCGGAATAGAAGGGGCCGGCCAGGACGCCTCGCACGTTTACCGTCACCACACCCTCGTCCTCCCGGAAGGAGACGGCGGACACCTCCAGCCCGCTGGCCGTCAGGGACCCGGTAACCGTCACCGTCTGCCCAGACACCTCCGCCCGGCAGGCCAGCGCGCCCTCGGACAAGCCGCTGCCGATCAGAAAGAGCTTGACGCCGATCACCCCTGCCACTACGCACAGCACGCCTACAATGGAGCCCAGAAGTATCCGGCGCTGGCGCCGTTTCACCCGCCTTAGAAAATCAATCTCCCGGTCCTCCGTCTGGGCCGCCCCCTCCGGTGCTCTCATCCGCTCCAGCGTCTCCCGGCAGTCCCGGCAGATCCGGACATGCTCCTCCACCGCCCGGTTGGTCTCCGGGCCCGTCAGCCCGTCCACATAGGACGGCAGCAGGTCCCGGATAATTCCACAGGGTAGTCTGTCATTCATGCTCTTCCAGCTCCTTTCTAAGCCGTTCCTTCCCCCGGTAGGCGGTTACCCGGGCCCAGTTCTCCGTCTTGCCGCAGATCTCCCCGATCTCGCGGAATGAGAGCCCTCCGAGCCACCGCAGATACAGCACCTCCCGGTACGGTTCCGGACAGCCGTGCAGTTTTTTCAGCAGCTCCCGCCTCTCTGCCGACGCCAGCGCCTCTGCCTCGGCCGAGGGCGCCGTATCCGTTCTCTCCTCCAGGCAGGCCTGCGGCGGATGCTTCCTTCTCCACGCCATAAGCTGGTTGCGGGCAATGGCGCACAGCCACGTGGAGATCCGGCAAGTGCCGTCGTACCGGTCGATGCTCCGGATCGCCTGGCAGAACGTCTCCTGCGTCAGCTCCTCCGCTGTGTCCGGTTCCCGTGTCAGAGAAAGCAGGTAGCGGTATACCGTCTGTCCGTACCGCCGGTAGATATCCTCTATGGGCTCCAAGCCGCCGCCCCCCTTTCATTCTCTCCTTGGGTTTATGTCCACTCCGCCGGTTTCGTTACAAAAGGGGCCCTTTTCCCTCCGGCATGCAGAAAAACGGCATGGCCCACCGCCATGCCGTTTTTCTGCCCCCCTGTTTACAGGGCCTGGATCCGTTTGTAGATCTCCTGCATCCGCCGGTCGATCTCGGCAATGGACTCCGAGGATGTGAGCATCTCCCGGGTAATGTCCTCCGGGATATCTTTGTCGGATTTATACCGCAGGTCGTGCTCCAGACTGGCCCAGAAATCCATGGCCACGGTGCGAAGCTGCACCTCTGCCGTCACATACTCCATCCGGTCGGACAGGTATACCGGTACCTGGATGTCCAAATGCAGGCTCCGGTACCCGTTGTAATTGGGAGTGGCAATGTAATCCTGACGTTTGAGCAGCCGGATATCCGGCTGACGCAGGAGCATATCCGCCACCTGGTACACGTCGTCGATAAAACAGCAGACCACCCGGATGCCGGCAATGTCATTTAGGTTTTCCCGGGCCGATTCCGCCGACACCGGGCAGCCCCGTTTCCGGAGCTTGGCGGTAATGCTATCCGGGGACTTCAGCCGGGTCTCGATATGATGGATAGGATTGCGGGCATAGCGGGATTGGAAATCCCCGTTGAGGATCTCCAGGCGCGTTTCCAGCCCCCGGATGGCGGCGTTGTACAAATGCCGCAGCTGCCGGTACTGCTGATCCTGCCCCTGCCGCTCTTCCATATCAGCCGGTGCTCCCATGGATACCATCCTTTCCTGCCGCGCCCCCGCTGCCCCGGCCCCCCTGGGCCTATGCCGGCGCGGCAGCTCTTTTCTTTTTAATCATACCACGAAACCCTCCGAGACGCAACCGCCCTGTTTTTCCGCCTCCGCCGGGCACGGATATAAAAAGGAAGCCCCTCCCCTTCCCGGGGCGGGCTTCCCTGGACGTCGGTTCCGCTGGGGACCTTATTTCAGCGCCTCGGCCACGGCTACCGCCACCGCCACGGTAGCGCCCACCATGGGGTTGTTGCCCATGCCCAAAAAGCCCATCATTTCCACGTGGGCAGGCACGGAGGAGGAGCCGGCAAACTGTGCGTCGGAGTGCATCCGGCCCATGGTATCGGTCATGCCGTAGCTGGCCGGCCCGGCCGCCATGTTATCCGGGTGCAGCGTGCGCCCCGTACCGCCGCCGGAAGCCACGGAGAAATATTTCTTCCCCTGCTCAATGCATTCCTTCTTATAGGTGCCGGCCACCGGGTGCTGGAACCGGGTGGGGTTGGTGGAGTTGCCGGTAATGGACACGTCCACGCCCTCTGCGTGCATAATGGCCACGCCTTCCCGCACGTCGTCCGCCCCGTAGCAGCGTACGTTGGCCCGCTCCCCCTTGGAATAGGGGATCTCCCGGACAACCTTCAGCTCCCCCGTGTAATAGTCGAACTGGGTCTGTACATAGGTAAAGCCGTTGATGCGGCTGATGATCTGGGCGGCGTCCTTGCCCAGGCCGTTGAGGATTACCCGCAGGGGCTCCTTCCGGGCTTTGTTGTCGTTGCGCACGATGCCGATGGCGCCCTCTGCGGCGGCAAAGGACTCGTGCCCAGCCAGGAACGCGAAGCACCGGGTCTCGTCCGACAGCAGCATCGCTCCCAGGTTCCCGTGGCCCAGGCCAACCTTCCGGTCCTCCGCCACGGAGCCGGGAATGCAGAAGGACTGCAGGCCTTCCCCGATGCACCGGGCCGCCTCCGCCGCGCTTTTCACATTCTGCTTCAGGGCAATGGCCGCCCCCACGCAGTAAGCCCAGCCGGCGTTCTCAAAGGCAATGGGCTGTACGTTCTTGACGATCTCATAGGGATCAAATCCCTTGGCCTTGCACAGATCCCGGCACTCCTCCACAGAGGCGATGCCGTACTTGGCGAGGACGGCGTTAATCTTTTCAATTCTTCTCTCGTAGCTTTCAAACAGAGCCATGGTTCCGTCCTCCCTTCTTACTCGTGACGGGGGTCAATGTACTTGACCGCGTCGTCAAACTGCCCGTAGTGGCCGGTGGCCTTCTTTACAGCCTCATTGGCGTCCATGCCCTTTTTGATGTTCTCCATCATGGGCCCGATCTTCACAAACTCGTAGCCGGTGATCTCGTTGTCCGCATTCAGGGCCAGCCGGGTAATGTATCCCTCCGTCAGCTGCAGGTACCGGGGACCCTTGACTTTGGTGGCGTAAGTGGTGCCAACCTGCCCGGTCATGCCCTTGCCCGGGCCCCCCCGTCCGGCACCAATGGGCAGGCCGCCCTCGGAGAAAGCCGTCTGGCTCCGGCCGTAGACGATCTGCAGGAACAGCTCCCGCATGGCGGTGTTGATGGCGTCGCACACCAGGTCGGTGTTCAGCGCTTCCAGAATGGTCTTGCCGATAAGGATCTCGCTGGCCATGGCGGCAGAGTGGGTCATGCCGGAGCAGCCCAGGGTCTCCACCAGCGCCTCCTCGATAATGCCGTCCTTAATGTTCAGGGTCAGCTTGCAGGCGCCCTGCTGGGGGGCGCACCAGCCCACGCCGTGGGTCAGGCCGCTGATATCCTTAATCTCCTTGGCCTGCACCCATTTTCCCTCCTCGGGAATGGGGGCGGGGCCGTGGTATGCACCCTTGGCCACGGGACACATGTGCTGGACTTCCGCTGAATAGATCATACTCTCCATCCTTTCATCCAAAAGGCCGGTCTCCCCGCATCCCGGCAGGGCCCCGGCTCTGGTATTACTGTGCGGCAAACGGCATTATGCCGTATCCCGGTGGAATATTATAAACAACCGGCCCCGAAAAAGCAAGATAAAAGATACTTATGGGCCATACACGCCCTTTTCCGTCACCACCGCCTGCAGCGGCACGTCCCAGGGATCCTCCGGCACCAGCTCCGTCAGCCTCTGGCATTCAAAGGCGACCCCAAGACAGAACGCCCCGGGGCATCGCGGCAGATACCGGTCATAATATCCTCCCCCCCGGCCCAGCCGGCGGCAGGCCCGGTCAAACCCCACGCAGGGAACCAAGACAACCTCAATCTCCCCCGGAACCGCCGCCCGGGCCAGCCGGGGATCCGGCTCCTGGATCCCAAACCTCCCCCGGCGCCAAGCCCCCGGTCCCGCTGCCTCCCAGGCATCCATGGCGCCGCCGGGCCCCGTCACAGGGAAAACCAGGCGTTTGCCCTCTCCCTCCGCCCACCGGTGGAACGCTCCCAGGTCGGCCTCCGCTCCCATGGCGGCGTAGGACAGGATCACCTGGGCCCGGCGTATCTCCGGTACCAGGCACAGCCGGCGGCAAATCTCCCCGCTCCAGGCCCGGCGGACAGCCTCACCCGCGTTTTCCCGGGCCGCCTCACCTAACCGGCGGAGCCTGGCCTTCTCCTCCGGCGTCAGGGCGCCGCCTCCCGCAGGGCCCTGCGGAGAGCCGGCATCACCAGCCGGTGCAGCACGGGGATGACGGCCAGCTGCACCGCTGCCGTAACGCACTGAGGCAGCCGTGTGACCAGTTTGGCCAGATAGGGCACGCCCGTCATGTGGGCCAGCCACAGGGTATTAAGACCCAGGGTGCATATCACCAGGTTCAGCCCTACCGCCAGGGCAATATGCCAAAA
>CALWYY010000069.1 GCA_944385885.1 uncultured Oscillospiraceae bacterium
ATCTCCTCCACCAGCTCCGGCTCCTTGCGGATGCTGGCCCCCGAGGGGTCCGCGCCCATGCGGGTGATGGACAGGAGGTTCTCCACCATGCGGATCAGCCAGCGGGCGCTGTTGCGGCTCTCGGTAAGCAGGGCGCGCTTCTGCTCCTCGTCCAGGGAATCCCCGTTTTCCAGGATGGCGGCCACGGAGCCCTCGATGGAGGTCAGGGGCGTGCGCAGGTCATGGGAGATGGCCCGCAGGAGGTTGGCGCGGATCTTTTCTTTTTCCGTCTCCGTGCGCAGCTTTTCCTGCTGCTTGAGCCGGGCGGTGAGGGTGCAGGTGACCATGGACACCGCCAGCATGATCAGAAACGTCAGCGGGTACCCCGCCAGCTTGAAATTCAGGGAAAAGTAGGGGTAGGTGAAGATGTAGTTGACCCCGATCACCCCCACCACGGAGGCGAACAGCCCGTAAAAATACCCCTCCGTGGTCAAGGACACCAACAGCGCCGCCAGCACGAACAGCAGCGGCACATGCTGGTTCCCGTCGCTCACCGCCTGCAGCACCAGGCACAGCACGATCACCCCCGCCAAGATGGCCGCCGTCACCAGGGTGGCGGGCCAGCTTACGGGAAACAGGGTCTTCCATTTCACGGATCTCCAGGGGGGCTTCATGGCCTTCTCTCCTCATCGGGTAGTGCTGGCCCCACTATACCACATGGACAGATAAAGAACCCGTTAAGATTTTACGGCCGGGGCGGCGGAAAGCCGCCCCGGCCGGGGTCACCGTTTTCGAAGAAGGAGGATCAGCGCCAGGGCGGTCCCCAGGGACAGAAGGCACTGAACGATCAAAACGCCCAGCGTATAGCGGTTGGTGAGAAACCCCATAAGGGGGTTATACCGGTGCAGGATCACGAACACCAGCCCCGCCACGGACAGCACCGCCGTGACGTGGGCCAGGGCGGCCAAAAGACGTTCTCTCATGTTCCGGCCTCCTCCGTCTCTCCAATGACCAGCAGGTCTCCCAGCCTCCGGTTGGAGCTTTGCCGGTTGACCCGTTCCCCGTTGAACGCCATGAACGCCGACCCGCCCCCGTCCAGGTTGTAGGCCGTCTCGCAGCCCAGCTCCACAAAGATCTGGGCCAGGGTCTCCAGGGACGCCCCGTTGGAATACCCATACTGCCGGCCGTCGGCCACCACAAAGCAATAGTGCCCCGGTTCAAAATACCCCAGCGCCGCCCGGGGCTCCTTGGCCCGCCAGGACTCCCGCTGGTACAGCCGCTCCGACAGGGCGCCGTTTTCCACTAAGGTGGGGCCGAAGGTCCAGGCGTGCAGGGGCTCCTCCCCCGCCTCCAGCCCGTCCAGATCCAGGGCGCCGGGGGGATAGCACACCAGGCGCCCGTCCCGGAAGAGGACGCACACGTCCGTATAGGCAGTCTCATTCCGGTAGAGCAGCCCGTTGCGGATCACGGTGCCGCCGGAGCCGTAGGACTCGAAGTCCCCCGAGATGGCCAGGATGCCTCCGGAGGCGGCGTACAGCTCCATGGGATCGGCGGTGGAGCCCCTGCCGTGATCCTCCCCCCCGGCCAGCACGGTTTGAAAACTGCCGATATCCGCCAGGTATATATCCGCTACGTACCAGGTAAGCAGATCCCCCTCCTCCGCAGAGCCCTGGGTGTGGGCGGTGACGGTGATGGACAGGCCGGGGCTGCGGTAGTATCCGTCCCCGGTCTCCACCGTGGGGGAGAAGTGCTGGGCAAAGCGTTGGGCCCAGGTAAGGACGGCGGGGTCCTCCGGGCTGTCCGCCTGCTCCTCCTCCGGCCCGGCCTCCTCTTGGGCGGGGGGAGGGGAGGCCACCGCCGTGGGCGGGGGGGCAGACAGGGCCGGCAGGATCTGCTGAGTGAGCATATACCCCCCCAGGACCACCGCCAGCAGCGCCGTGTCCGCCAGCAGCAGGGCCCACCAGGGGGCCGGTTTTCGTCTCATAATCTGTACACACCTCGCAGCGCGGGGATCCGCGCATCTCTCATAACGCCGGGCATCCCGCCCGCTGGGCCAGCCGGTCCAGGGTCCGGCACAGAGCGTCCGGCAGGGGGACGCCCTCCCGGCGGCACTGTTCCATCTGCCGCAGCTCCGGCTCCCCGGGAGCCAGCACCTCCCCGCCGGGAGCAACCGGGTCCAGGGCCTTCATCCGGCCCACGCACTGGTCCACCCGCCGGCCAAACTCGGCCACGGGCAAAAATCGGGCCACGTCCATACACAGGAACAGGTGCCCCGTGCGGGACGGCCCCTGGCTGCTGAGGATATTCCGGGTATCCCCGGTCAGCCCCGTCCCGGTAAGGGCCCCGCACAGCAGATCCACCAGGAACGCCAGACCGGACCCCTTGGCCCCGCCGATGGGACACAGGGAACCTTCCAGCACCTCCCGCGGGTCCTCCGTGGGCTCGCCTTGGGCGTTCAGGCCCCAGGTGGAGGGGATCTTTTCCCCGGCGGCGGCAAACACGCGGATCTTTCCCCGGGACACGGCGGACAGGGCCATATCCAGTACCAGCGGCTCCTTCCCCGGGCCCCGGGGCAGGGCCAGGCTGACCGGGTTGGTGCCCAGCAGCGGCTGGGCGGCCCCGTAGGGAGCCATAGCCGGGGAGGCGTTGGACAGGTTCAGCGCCGCAAAGCCCGCCCGGGCCGCCGGCAGGGAAAACCAGGCGCCTGTGCCGAAGTGGTTGGAGTTGGCCACCGACACCTGGCCCAGCCCCCAGCGCCCCGCCAGCTCCATGGCCTTCCGGGTGGCCTTCCGCCCGGCCAGCTGGCCCAGGCCGTTTTCCGCGTCCAGGCAGGCCAGGGCCCCCGATTCCATGGTGAAGGGCATGTCCGCCGATAGGTTTATCAGGCCCTTTTCCACCCGGGCCATGTAGTGCTCCAAACGCATCAGGCCGTGAGAGGTCACCCCCCGGCATTGGGCAAAAACCAGGCTGTCGGCCAGGGCCCGGGCCTGGGGGTCCGACAGGCCGAACCCCCGGCACACCTGGGCGCAGAACACCTCCAGCCGCTCCACGGGCACCCGACGCATTCCGTCTTCTGGAAACATACGTTGCCACTCCTTTTCTCTTGGCCCCTTCGGGGCGGACGCGGTTCCCGCGCCGGTCTCAGTCCCGGACCTGCGGCCGGGCCTGGCCGGGACCCAGCTGCTGCGCCCAGGGGGCGTAGCGGCGTACCATCTCCGTCACGATCCCCGCCTGGCGGGCCATGGCCCGGGCCTCCTCCGCCGTGGGCAATTCCCCGTGCGCCCGCAGACAGCTGTTGCCGGTTTTGAGATACACCGGCGCGCAGCAGCGCACCATCTCCGGGGCCTCGTACACCCGGATGAAGCCGCCGGAGGAGGGCGGGCAATCGGTGTGGATATCCAGAGGCACCTCCACCGCCTCCCGCAAAGCCGCCAGTACGGGGAGGGGCAGGTCCCGGACGGGATTGATACTATCCGCCCCCAGATCCTGGAGCAGGCGCAGGGAGGCAGGGTTGCCGTGGCCGGTGTGGGCGCTGCATTTCAGTGCCAGATCCTCCGGAAGCACCCCGCGCTTCCTGGCCCGGTCCAGCACCCACAGCAAGCCTTCATCGTACACAAGGATCCCCCGGATGCCTGTTTCGCAGATGCGCTGGGCGTCCTCCAGCGCCCGGACCAGCTGCTCGGTTCCCCGCAGCCGGTAGCCCAGGAACCGGCCCTGGTCGGATAGGCGGCTGGGCGATAGGTCGTAGGCCGCCCGGGGGCCAATGGACATGGTCAGGGCAACCCCTGCGTCCCGGCATACCGCCGCGTACTCCCGCAGCTCGGCCAGGGTGTGACGGAAGGCGCCGAAGGTCTCGTCCACCCGGTTAATCGCCACGTCTTGCGCCGCCGCCTCCTCCAGCAGCGCCCGGAGGGCGGCCGCGCTGTTGACGGTGGGGACCTCAATGCCGAAATGGGCTCCGCCGGGAAAGGTTTTTCCGGAGGAGGGAAGATCTTCCCGGTCCTCACCTGGCAGGCCCAGGGACTGTAAAAATGCCCGGGATTGTTCCATCATGCCGCTGGCCTCCTTCCCGGCGTCCTTGACAGGCTTCGCCGGCAGATTATAATAAACGTAGAGGATTATACAATATTTTTTGCAGAAAGGAAAGAGGCACCATGGGAAAGGAACGACTGAGCTGTGTGGACTGCGCCGTCCGGGCCTGCCGTGGAAAGGACGGGGGATATCCGGAATTCTGCCTGACCACCCACCTGGACCCGGCGCTGCGGCAGGAGGCGCTGGACATTCTCTCCGGGCCGGAGAACGCCATCACGGTGGCCGCCGCCCGGAACGAGCACGAGGGCTATGGCAAGCGCAGCCGGATTGAGGAGACCCTGCATCTGGCCCGGCTTCTGGGAGTAAAGAAACTGGGAGTGGCCACCTGCGTGGGGCTTTTGAACGAGGCCCGGCAGCTGGCGCGGATCTTCCGGGCCCAGGGGTACGAGGTGTACGGCGTGGCCTGCAAGTGCGGGGCCGCCCGGAAATCCTCCGTGGGGGTGCCGGAGGAGTGCGAGAGCGTGGGACCCAACCTGTGCAACCCGGTGCTCCAGGCCCTGATACTCAACCGGGAGGGGACGGAGCTGAACGTGGCCCTGGGGCTGTGCGTGGGCCACGACAGCCTGTTTTACAAGTATTCCCAGGGCTATGTCACCACCCTGATAGCCAAGGATCGGCTCCTGGGCCACAACCCGGCGGCGCCTCTGTATCTGCTGGACGGGTACTGGAAGCGGCTGCTGGAGGAGGATCCCTACCTGCAGCCGGAAACTTTCTGAAAGAGATGGGGAAAGAGACGCCGGGGACAGGCCGTTGGCCCGTCCCCGGCGTTTGTGCCGGCGGCTGTCCCGCCGCGGTCACAGCAGGGTGCTTACATCCAGCGCCTCCGTCTCCAGGGCCTCCTTTGGAAGCTCCAGAGACGAGACGCTGTTGAAATTCCCGAAATCCATGGTCAGGCTTACGGGCCCGAATTCCTCCCCGGTGTCCAGAAGGGTGCCCGTTAGTTCGCCCGATTCCAGGTAGATGCGCATGAGCATGCCGCTGTCCTTATCCAGCCAAAAGCAGATGGGCAGATCCGAAATGACCCAGTCCTCCATATCCTCCATATCCAAGCCCTCGGGCAGCAGGGATTCCCCGGCCATTTCCGTGACCGCCTCCTGCAGCATCCGGCCAAGGACCTCCCCGTCCAGATAGCCGTCGTAGCGGACGCAGGTGCTCTCGCCTATGGTCTCTTCCCCCGCCAGGGTCAGCTCCTGCAGGCCCTCCAAATACAGCTCCGCGGCCTCCATCAAACTGCCGGTGGTGGAAAAGGCAAAGACGTCGGTGATATCCTGGCTGTACCACAGATCCGTGAGCTCGGGGATGAATATGCCTGTATAGAGGGTGTAGACGTCCTCCGGCTCCTCCAGGATATAGGCCGTCACCGTCATATCCCATGGAATCTGCGGGTCAATCTCCACCGAACTCTCGATGCGCATGGCCAGGGGCTCCTTGATCCAGTCGCCATGAAAGGACATGGGCGAGAGCTGGACGCCGTCCTGCTCCCACTGGACCTGTGCGGTGAAGCTCAGGCTGTCCAGCCGGGCCATCCCGGCAAAGGCTTTGGCCAGGGCGGCTTTGGGAGAGGCGGGCGTACAGGCGCTCAGCAGGAGCAGCAGCCCCGCCATGGCCAGCGCCGCTATACGCCGTGCACGTTTTACAGGTTTCATGAGATAACTCCTTCCTTAACTACAACTCCGGGTTTGACTCGCAGGGCGCCGCCTGCGGCAGGCATAGTACTGACTTTAGTATATAGGATAAGCAGGCCGGACAAAACCCCTTTTTGCCGTCTGGAAAAATTTTTGTGATCCGGGACCGGCCGCCGGCCGCGCCGGGCGCCTTCCGGCGGGGCGTCTCCAAAAGGGAAATTTTTGCTCTGCTGTCTTGACAGGGGATAGGGCATAGAGTAGAATAAATTGGCTCCTGGGGGAGTAATCGGCCAGATGGCGCCAAAACCGGGTGCCGGCGGTTGCAAGCCAACAACACCGGCGTATATCGCCTGGTTTGCAGTAAACGATAAGACCCACGGACAGGGATTCCTGTCCGTGGGTCTTATCCATACCGGGGCGACCCTGGGTCATACGAAAAGAGGAGGGTACGGCTTGAAATTCTATTGCACCGACAAAGAGAGCGTACTGCGCCAGACCGGCAGCACCGAGACGGGGCTGAGCGCCGCGGAAGCGGCGGCCCGGCTGGAGAAGAACGGCCGGAACAAGCTGGCGGAGGGGAAGAAGGACTCCCTGCTCAAGCGGTTTTTCCAGCAGATGACGGATCCCATGATCATCATTCTGCTGGCGGCGGCGGCCATCAGCGGCGTGCTGGCCGTGGTGGAGGGGGAGAGCTTTGCGGATGTGATCATCATTCTGGCGGTGGTGATCATCAACGCGGTCCTGGGGGTGTACCAGGAGAACAAGGCGGAGAAGGCCATTGAGGCGCTTCAGGAGATGTCGGCTGCCACCTCCCGGGTGCTGCGGGACGGGAAGATCACCGTGGTGCGCAGCGAGGAGCTGGTGGTAGGGGACGTGGTGCTCCTGGAAGCGGGAGACGCGGTCCCGGCGGACGGGCGTCTGCTGGAGAGCGCCAGCCTGAAGATCGAGGAAGCCGCCCTCACCGGCGAGAGCGTGCCGGTATCCAAGTTTATCGATATCATCCACCTGCGCCCGGAGACGGGAGACGTACCTCTGGGCGACCGGAAGAACATGGTCTACATGGGTTCCACGGTGGTTTACGGCCGGGGCGCGGCGGTGGTTACAGCCACCGGCATGGACACGGAAATGGGCAAAATTGCCGACGCCCTGGCCAACGCCGGGGAGGGCCAGACGCCCCTGCAGATTAAGCTCAGCCAGCTGTCCCGGGTGCTCACCTGGCTGGTGCTGGGCATCTGCGCGGTCATCTTCGGCGTGCAGATCCTTCGGGCGGGCGGATTCAGCTTTGACGTGGTGCTCCGCTCCTTCATGATCGCCGTATCCCTGGCGGTGGCGGCCATTCCCGAGGGGCTGGCGGCGGTCGTCACGGTGGTTTTGTCCATTGGGGTGACCAACATGTCCCGGCGCAACGCCATCATCCGGCGGCTGACGGCGGTGGAGACTCTGGGCTGCGCCCAGATCATCTGCTCCGACAAAACCGGCACCCTCACCCAGAACAAGATGACCGTGGTGGACTTTTACGGCACGGAGAAACAGGAGCTGGCCCGGGGCATGGCCCTGTGCTGCGACGCGGAGCTGGGCGCCGACGGCGCTGTGACGGGCGAACCCACGGAGGCGGCGCTGGTGGTGTGGGCCGACAAGCTGGGCCTGCCAAAACCCCAGCTGAAAACGGAGCTGCCCCGGATCGGGGAGGCGCCCTTCGACTCTGGGCGCAAGATGATGAGCACGGTCCACGCCCGGGCGGAGGGCGGCTTCATCCAGTATACCAAGGGCGCGCCGGACGTAGTGCTGCACCGGTGCACCAGCTATATTCGTGACGGGCAGGTCCTCCCCATGACCCCGGAGGTCCAGGAGGAGATACTGGCGGGGAACAAGGCCATGGCGGACCGGGCGCTGCGGGTGCTGGCCTGCGCCCGGCGCGTATGGGAGGAGAAACCCGCCTCTTTTGAGCCGGAGGCGCTGGAAGAAGAGTTGTGCTTTGTAGGCCTGACGGGGATGATCGACCCGGTGCGCCCGGAGGTGAAGGCGGCCATCGTACAGTGCCGGGGCGCCGGCGTCCGCCCGATCATGATTACCGGAGATCACGTGGACACCGCCGTGGCAATAGCCCGGGAGCTGGGAATCCTCACGGAGGACACCCGGGCCATCACCGGCTCGGAGCTGGGCGCCATGAGCGACGAGGAGTTCCGGAAGGAATTTAAGCGCATCTCCGTGTACGCCCGGGTGCAGCCGGAGCACAAGACCCGCATCGTCAACGCCTGGCGGGAAGCCGGGTATGTCACGGCCATGACCGGCGACGGGGTCAACGACGCCCCGTCCATCAAATCTGCGGATATCGGCGTGGGCATGGGCATTACCGGCACGGACGTGACGAAGAACGTGGCGGACATGGTCCTGGCCGACGACAACTTTGCCACCATCGTGGGAGCGGTGGAGGAAGGGCGGCGGATTTACGACAACATCCGCAAGGCCATCCAGTTCCTCCTGGGCTCCAACATGAGCGAGGTGCTGAGCATATTTGCGGCCACGCTTTTGGGCTTTACGATTTTGGAACCGGTACACCTGCTGTGGATCAACCTGGTGACCGACAGCCTGCCGGCGCTGGCCCTGGGCATGGAAAAAGCGGAGCCGGACATTATGCGCCGGCAGCCCCGGCCCGCCCGGGCGGGCATCTTCGCCGGCGGTATGGGCGGGGACATCGCCTACCAGGGCGTGGTAGTGGCCGTCCTGACCCTGTTTTCCTTCTTCCTGGGCCACTACATCGAATCCGGCCTCTGGGAGATCCCC
>CALWYY010000070.1 GCA_944385885.1 uncultured Oscillospiraceae bacterium
ACCGGCATCGACATCCACCCCGGGGCCACCATCGGCCGGTATTTCTTCATCGACCACGGCACCGGCGTCGTGGTGGGCGAAACCACCACCATCGGCGACAACGTAAAGCTCTACCAGGGGGTCACCCTGGGGGCCAAGAGCTTCCCCACCGACGAAAACGGAAACCCGGTCAAGGGCATCAAACGCCACCCGGACATCGGGAATAACGTGGTCATATACTCCGGCGCCACCATCCTGGGTGGGAACACCTCTATCGGCGATGACTGCGTCATCGGCGGCAACGTGTGGCTGACCCACTCGGTGGAGGCCGGGCGCACAGTGCTGGCGGCGGAGGAGCGGGGCCAGTGCAAGATCCTCTGACCGGCGCCGGCCGGCGGCCGGAAAAGCGAAAGGGGACGCGGCGGTATAAAACGGCCCTGTAGCCACCGCTGTGGCCGGCCGAATCTCCCGGGAAATAACCCGCTGTAAAATCCCTTTGTTTCCCATAATAATAACGCCGGCGCTGATCCTAAGCAAAGCCGCCCTCCTTCCCGCGGATCTTCTTCCGCATAGGCGGGCGGCTTTGCCGTTGGTGCCGGATTAACATCCTCTGCCTTAAAAAGCTCTTGACATTCTCCGCAATGCGTGTGTAAAATAACCAAAATTCCGGTCCGGGAATTTCGGAGGAGCAGCCATGTTCGGTTACGGCAATGTTAATAATATGAATACCCCGTCCGGCGGCGTAATGCCTATCCATTGTCCCGGGCTTACATTGTTATACCTTTCAGGCTGATCCCATGGGATGATGCGCAAAGGCAGATGCAGTGCAGGCGGGACGTCATAGTACCGCCTGCACTGCTTTTATTTATTTTGAAAGCGGAAACGAAAAGGAGGGGATCTTATGCCTACCCACAAAGGCACGCAAACCTTAAAAACGTCCCGGCTGATACTCCGCAAAGCCGTCCTTGCGGACGCGCAGCCCATGTACGGCAACTGGGCTTCCGACCCAGAGGTAACGCGTTTTTTAACCTGGCCTGCCCATGACAGCGTGGAAACCACCCGGCGGATACTGGAAAGCTGGATAGAGGGGTACGCCAAGGACAATTACTACCAGTGGATGATCGTCCTGAAGGAGCTGGGGCAGCCCGTCGGGTCCATCTCCGGCATGGATCCCGACGACGGGCTCTCCTCTATAGAGGTGGGCTACTGCATTGGGAGGACATGGTGGCATCAGGGGATCATGTCCGAGGCCCTGGGGGCGGTGCTTCAGTATCTTTCTGAAACCTGTGATTTCCACCGTATCACTGCCAGGCACGACACAAACAATCCCCGGTCCGGCGCAGTAATGCAAAAATGCGGTATGATGTACGAGGGTACCTTAAGGCAATCCGCCCGTAACAACCAGGGCATCTGTGATATGGCGCATTATGCCTTTTTGAACAGCGGAGGACACAAGCCGGGGCATTTTATGGATGGGTTTTCCTTTTCGGACGATACCGAGTTGGTTCAGGAGATCTATAGGCGTTCGGATGAAGACAGCCGGCTGCGCCGGTCTCGGGCGGCGCGGGTAGAATTTTTGACAAACGTCCGGTACATTGAGCGTTATCTAACGCCGGGATCCAAGATTTTGGACATAGGAGCCGGTGCGGGGGAATACAGCCTTTACTTTTCCCGACGGGGTTATGCCGTATCCGCCCTGGAGCTTGCCGACAGAAACTTGGAGGCCTTCCGCAGGAAGTTGACGCCAGGGGATACCGTTGATTTAGCCCAGGGCAATGCCCTGGACTTGAGCCGGTACGAAAACGATTCCTTCGATATTGTCTTGGTGCTGGGCCCTTTGTACCATTTGCACAGGCAGGAGGACAAGCTGCGCTGTATTGCCGAGGCAAAACGGGTCTGTAAACCCAGTGGGAAGCTGTTTTTTGCCTTTATTGCCAACGATATGGTGATCCTGACCATGTTCCAGGAATATCCGGATTATTTCCTAACCGGGGACTATAACAAGGAGACCTTCCGCTGTGATGATTTTCCCTTTGTGTTCCACACGGTTGACGCCTGCCGGGATTTGCTGAAAAAAGGCGGTGTAACAATACTGCACGAGGTGGCTTCCGATGGGGTCAGCGAGCTTATGCACGATAGGATTAACGCCATGGATGACGCAAGCTACTCCCAGTACCTGCGGTATCATGCATACATCTGCGAAAAACCAGAACATCTTGGAGCATCCAACCATCTGCTTTTTGTAGGGAAAAAATAAAGGAACTGCCCGTGGGAGCGGCTGCGCTTCCACGGGCAGTAATGCATCCGGCGGCCTGGACGGCTCACACCCGATCCCGGCCATTCCGCGCCCGGGTTAACCCGTACGGGGCGGCTTTTTATTCCGGCAGAGAAATCCCCAGAGACGCCGCCGCGTCCACTAAAGCGTCCAGGGCCTGGACAATCTGCTCCGGCTTGTGCTCGGAGATCACGCAAAACCGCAGCCGTGCCCGGCCCCGGGGCACCGCCGGGTATACCGCCGGGGGCACAAACACCCCCCGGTGCAGCATAGCCGGTGATAACCGGAACCGGTCCGGATCCCGGCCTACCACTACCGGGAGAATGGCCGTCTCCCCGGCCAGGCAGGTATTCAGCCGGCGCTTTTTCGCTTCCTGCATAAAAAAGTGGATATTGTCATGCAGGCGCTGCATAATCTCCGGTTCCCGGCGCAGCAGGCGGATTGCCTCTAAAGTCGCCGCTGCCAGAGGCGGGGAGATGCCCACAGAAAACACAAAGCCCGGCAAATCGTAGCGCAGATACTCGATCAGCGGCCGGGAGCCCGCCAGATATCCCCCGCAGGTACCCAGGCCTTTGGAGAGGGTGCCCATTTTTATGTCAATGTCCCCGGGTTCCAGCCCAAAATATTCGTCCACGCCGCCGCCGGTCTCTCCCAGGACGCAGGCCGAGTGGGCCTCGTCCACCATCAGAAAACAGCCATACTGCTTTTTCACCCGGACAAAATCCGGGATGGGGGCTATGTCTCCGTCCATGCTGTAAGCTCCCTCCACCACAACCAGCACCTTTTCATATCGGTCCCGGCAGCCCTGAAGGATGGTTTCCAGCGCCTGGGGGTTGTTGTGAGGGAACGGCCGGCTCTCGCTCCGCGACAAGCGGCACCCCTCCTGGACGGAGTTGTGGGCCAGCACGTCGTAGAGGATCAGGTCCCGCTCCGTGCAGAAATTCCCCACAAAGGTCACGTTGGTGGAGTGTCCCCCCACCAGCACCAGCGCATCTTCCGTGTGTTTCCACTCGGCGATCTCCCGCTCCAGTTCCTGGTGTATGGGCTTCTCTCCCCCCAGCAGGCGGCTTCCCGAGGCGGATGTCCCGTATTTCCGGGCCGCTTCCACCGCCGCCTCCACCGTCTCCGGCCGGCCGGACATGCCCGCATAGTTGTAAGAGCCAAAGTTCAGCACCTGGCGCCCCTGGCGCAGAGAGGTATCCCGCAGCGGGGACTCATAGGCCACAAAGTACGGGTTGCGCCCCTCTTCCATGGTGGCCAGCCGGGCCTGAAGCTCGGCGTACTCCGGCGTGTCCTCAAACCGGGTGATCCACCGGCGCGGAGCCGGTTCCCGCTCCGCCCCGGCGGGCGCCGCCTTTTCCCCGGCCTCCAGCCGGCAGAGCAGCTCCGCCACATCCTGTACGCAGCGGCACTGGGTGTACTCCTCCTCCGGGATGGTCAGCCCTGTGACCCGTTCCAGCTCCACCACCGCGTCCAGAATGTCCAGGCTGTCTCCCCCCAGGTCCTCCAGGAAATCCGCCCGGTCGCCGATCTCCTCCTCCGGCCGCATCAGCACCTGGGCAAAGCACCGGCGCACCGCCGCTTTCCGTTCCTCCAACCGGGCCTGCTTTCGTTCTTCCAAAGGTGTACCTCCTTTTTTGAATGAATCCGTGCTCCGCACCTTACCGGGCGTAGAGCGCCCCAATGAGACGGTTGGCTGCCGACGCAGGCAGCAGTTTCACCAGCAGCACCGCCATTTTATAGGAAAATCCCACCGTATACAGCACTTGCTTCCGAGCGCTCAGAGCCACCCGGCCCAGGAAAGCCCCCACCGCGGCGGGGTCCGCCCCGCCCCGCTCGTCCGCCTCCATCTTGGCAACCGACCGCCCAATACGCCCGCCATATTCTTCGTCCCCGTCATCCCGGCGCAGCCGCCCGTCCGTAAATCCCGTACGAGTATCCCCAGGCATTACAGCACAAAGAGTAATCCCAAATGGCCGCACCTCGTTGGCCACCGACATGGTGAAGGAGTTGATTGCCGCCTTAGACACGGAGTAGTAGGTCTGAAAGGGAATGGGAACTGGCGCCGCCACAGAACTGGTGTTGACAATCCGCCCGCCCCCTTGCTTCCGCATATGGGGCAGCACTGCCCGGGTGACACGCACCATCCCCCAAAAGTTTACCTCCAGCTGCCGCCGCGCCTCTTCCAGGGGCGTAAATTCCGCCGCCCCGGAAATACCGAACCCGGCATTGTTCAGGAGGATGTCGATCCGCCCCGCTTCCCGGATTACCTGTTCCACTGCCCGGGCCACGGATCCCTCGTCCGTCACGTCCGCCGAAATATGGCGTACCGCGCCCTCCGGTGCATCCCGGCGGCTGAATTCATAGACCAAACACCCCCGGGCCGCCAGATATTCCGCGGCGCTCTTGCCGATACCGGAACTCCCGCCGGTGACAACGGCTACCTTTTGCATGGCTCGTCTCCCCCCTATTAATAAATAAAATATTTTATATAATTTTTTTAATATAATAACCCCCTCCGCTGTATTTGTCAATACGCCGGGCTTTGACAAACCGGCATCCGTGATATATGATACAGCATATCCCCTGTCGAAGAGAGGCGCAGGCGGCTCGTAATAAGCGCCAAAGCTTGGCCGCGCACCGTTTCCTGACGAATAAGCAGCCATAGCAGGGGCCGGATGGGATCAAAACGGAAGGATGGGAACATGCCGGATCTGGTCACACATTTTTATTTCAGCCAGCAGGTATGCGGCGCCCTTGCACCCCAAATTTCTAGCTGTCTGGATACAGCCATATTCCACCACGCCGCCGCCGGACCGGACGTCTGGTTTAGCTGTGGTTTCTACGGCGGCCGGAACAAAACCCTGGCCAGCCGGGGAAACACCATGCACGAGAACCAAACCGGGGATTTTCTTCTGGCTTTAGCCCAGCAAGCCCGAGGCGATTCCTGCCGGGACGGGTTGTTTTCCTACTTGGCGGGTTTTCTCTGCCATTACTGCTTAGACTGCCGCACCCATCCCTACATCGTCAGCCAGACGGGCACCTACGACGGAACGCCGGAGACCCTTCCCTACCGGGGAAATCATATGCGCCTGGAGCGTGCGGTGGACTGCCACATCATCCGTACCCGCTACGGGGTCGCGCCAAGCCGTTTCCCCATAAACCGCCGGGTCCTGCGTCTGCGGCGGCTGCCGGAGGAACTGCGGTGGGATCTGGACGCCGTTTACGCGGGGATCTACGGCTGGCCGGAGGCATGGCGGGATCTGAATACCGCCATTGCAGACCAGCGCCGCTTTTACGCCCTGGTCCAGGACCCCACGGGCCTGGTGAACCGGGCAGCGGGTTGGCTGGACGACGGCAAGAGTCCCTACGACTACCGGATGGTATCCTACCACGGCCGGGAATTGGATGAGGCGCAGGTGGATTACCTGAACCGGGGCCACCGCCTGTGGCGGCATCCAGCGGACACCTCCCTTACCAGCCGCAGCAGCTTCCCCCAGCTGTTCCAGCAGGCGGAGGAAGAGGCGGCACGGCTGGTGGAGGCGGCTTGGCGCTATATCTACCGGCTGGAAGAGGGGGAGCTGCTGCGGCTGGTGGGAAACCGGAGCTACACCACCGGTTTTGATTGCCGGGATCCCCGGAATGGGGGGCCGTTTTGCTTTGACCCGTTATTTTAGACCCCAAGGACGGAAGCCGGCCCTTATCTTCGCCCAAAAGGGCCCCTTTGTTTGTTCCCAGGAATTTTTTGGATATACTACGCATAAACGGTGCCGGGCTGCCGGTGGGCGGCTGCGGCGGAAGGAGGAACCGGGGATGGAGAAGACGGAAAAAGAACTACTGCTATGGAAGCGGGTCACCGGAGGGGCGGTGCTGGGGATTCTGGCGGCTATGCTGGTGCTGACGGTATGCGCCGTCCGGGTACTGATCCAGTTCAGCTCCTACGAAACACGGATCGACGCGATTGTAAACCGGCTGGACGCAGTATCTCAGGAACTCTCCCAGGTACCCATCGAGGAAATAGCGGGCACCCTCCACGGCATATCCACCGAGCTGGATTCAGCGGACATACAGGGGATTATCCGCGCCGTGCGCAGCCTTTCCGATCAACTGGAGGCTATGGATTGGGAAGAACTTTCCCGCCAAGCGGACGGAATTTTATTGGATACCCAGGAGAGTCTTGCCAAGGCTGGCGAGACCATGGAAAAGGCCGCTCAGGCCTTAGACGAGCTGGATATAGAGGCACTCAATGCGGCCATTGCCGATTTGCAGACGGTGATTGAACCCCTTGCCCTGCTGGCGGGGCGGTTCGGTTAAAAGGCGGTTTACCCGCCTTCATGACGCAGAAAAGCGGCGGAACGGTTAAACCGTTCCGCCGCCTTCTGAGGGTTATTTGTTGGTTGCCGACCCAGCTGGCCGGGGCCGGAGCCTCCGCCACAGGCTGTCGGGCAATTGGGCTAAAATTACAGCACATAGGATTACAAAGCAGCCTAAACACTCCCGGCTGCTAAGGGTTTCCCGGAGAAACAGGACGCCGGCCACGGCGCTGAAAACCGACTCCAGGCTCAGCAGCAGGGACAGCGTCACCGGATTGGCGGTTTTCTGGGCCGCCATCTGCAGGGTATACGCTACCGCGCTGGAGAATATCCCTACATACAGGATTTGGCCCAGGCAGGGGCGCAGTTGTTCCCAGGTGGGCCGTTCCCAGACAAAGGCCGTTCCCAGGGACAGTGCCGCCATCACGGCAAATTGAATGCAGCTCATGGCCAGCGGGTTGGCATCCCGTACGAAATAGTCCACCGCCAGGATATGTCCGGCAAATGTCAGGGCGCACAGAAGCAGCAGCAGGTCGCTGGGCGCCAGAGAGAACCCTTCTCGAACGCACAGCAGGTACAGCCCCACCGCCGCCGCCGCCACGCTGCCCCAGAGGGCCGCCGGCACCCGCCGGCGCAGAAACCGGCTCAAAACCGGTACCAGTACAATATACAGTGAGGTAAGAAACCCCGCTTTTCCGGCAGCCGTATCGGACATAGCCAGCTGCTGCAGGTTGGAGGCCACGGTCAGCAGCACTCCGCAGCATACGCCGCCCAGCACCAAGCGGCGGCGGGAGGCACCGGCGGATTCCCGGTATTCGCGCCGCCGGAACGCGCAGGATACCAGGCCCATGGCCACAAAGGCCACCAGCCCCCGGGCGCCGTTAAAGGTAAAAGCGCCCATATGTCCCGCTGAAATGCGCTGGGAAACGAAAGCCGTGCCCCAAATCAGTGCCGCCAGCAGCGGAAACCCTATGGATCGAATGTACTTCTTTCTGCTCATGGGGCCGATTATACTGAAAAGGCCCTGGAAGTACAAGAGCAATCCTGCATAAATATTAGGAAGGGGATCACCTGTGAAACGGAAAAAACACATTCAAGCCGCCATATGGATCTCCGCCATCCTGCTGGCCGGATCGCTATGGGTGGGATTTTTTTGTCTGCGCTGGCTGCGGCTGTACTGGCCGGGGCTGCCGGGGATCGTGTTTTGGATCTGCTGGATGGCATCCCCAGGTTCGTTCATTCTCTCCGGGCGGCTTCCCCGCGGCCGGGTGAAAAGCTTTTTCCGGCATGTGGGTGAAGGCTGGTTCACCCTGTCTCTGTATCCCCTTCTGTACGCGGGACTGGCCACCGGGGTGGGGATCCTATGCCGGCTGGGCGGCGTACGCCTCCCCTTGCGGCAGACCGGCTGGGCGGTTCTAGCTTTAGCCGGGCTTACCCTCCTGGCTGCCGTGCCCAATGCCCTGCGCCTGCGCTTGACCAGATACACTATCCAGCTGGACAAACCCTGTCCCGACTTGCGCCTGGTGCTGCTGTCGGACCTTCACCTGGGGTTTTTTACACCGCGGTGGCTTTTTTCCCAGCTTCGGGACACAGTCAACCGCTGCCGTCCGGATCTGATCCTTATTGCAGGGGACCTGTTTGACGAAGACGCCCGTTCCCTCCGCCGCCGGAAAGAGGGAGCCTCTATCCTGGCCGCATGGGAAAGTACCGGCGGTGTTTTTGCCTGCGAAGGCAATCATGACCTGCTGGCGCCCGGGCCGGAGGCGGAAGAATTTTTCCGTCAGGCGGGGATCCGTCTTCTCCGGGATCAGGCAGTTTCCGTATCAGGGATCACCCTGGCCGGCCGGCGGGATTACCGGGGCCGCGCCCGGCTCTCCCCGGAGGAACTTCTGGCGGGGGTGTCCCGGGATCAGCCGGTGGTGGTATTGGACCACAACCCCGCCGGGAGCCGGGAGCTGGCCGGGGCCGGGCCGGATCTGATCCTGTGCGGGCATACCCACAATGGGCAGAGCTTTCCCGGTAACTGGCTGGGCCGGCTATTCCCCTACCCCTTCTACGGCCTTCACACCCTGGGCCGCAGCCGGTGCGTGGTCACCTCTGGCGCTGGGCTCTGGGGATTTCCCGTACGCCTGGGCTCCTTCCGGGAAATCGTGGTGATCCAGCTATCCGGGTCCCCTCCGGAGTCCGGCTCCTGACCACCCTGGCCGGAAAAGAGCCAGGGCCCCAGGGCAGGTATGGGCCCGGGACACGGCAAACGGGCCCTATTCCCGCCCACGCAGGCGAAAAGGCGCGTTGTCCAGAGGACAACGCGCCTTTTCCTTTGGCTGTCACCGATACCGCACCGCCGTGCCGTAAGCAATAACCTCTGCCGCACCCTGCATTACAGAGGCGGATCCATAACGGATATTGATCACCGCATCGGCGCCCAATGCCTCCGCCTCGTCTACCATGCGCTTGACGGCAATCTGCCGGGCCTCCACCAGCATCTCCGTGTACCCGGTGATCTCCCCGCCCACCAGCGTCTTCATGCCAGCCATAAAATCCTTGCCGAAGTTCTTGCTCTGTACCACGGTGCCCTTCACCATGCCCAACACTTCCAACTCTTTCCCGGGAAGATAGTCGATATTAACCAGCAGCATTTCCTCGTCCTCCTTGGTTTCACATTGCCGTATTGCTCGCCTCTGGGCGCTCAGTACTTCTCCGCTTCCTGCTCCTCGCCCCGGTTCAATTCCCGTACCCGCTGCCGGGCCGCAAAGGCCACTCCCAGGATAACCGCCAGGCCAAGGGCACCGTAAATCGCCGCAAATCCCAGCGCCGGCATACCGCCGTCCTCCACAAACATCCACAGCAGGGATCCCACGTAAACCAGAACCACCGCCGCCACCGCCACCGCCGCAATCACCGGCACCCGGCGGCTTTGTCTCCGCTTATCAGTATTTTCCCGCATCGTCCTCTTCTCCTCTCCCAATCTCCTGAATCCGCTGGCCCAACGCCAGAGCCACGCCCAAAATTACCACCACCGGTACGGCTGCAATCCCCAAAAACAGCGGCAGCGGCAGCTCTCCCTGGGGATCTGTCCGGTATCCCCAGACAAGAAGCGCCAAAAAGGCGCCCATCAGGATCACCACCAGCGCTCCCGCGGCCAGGGAACCTGTGTAGCGCCGCCGCCGGGTGTCGCTCCTCTGCCGGTCCGGGAACCGGGCCCCAGCCCGTTCCCGCTCGTCCATATCCCGGAGCAGGGCCTCCGCGTTCAGTTCTCCCAAACCGGCTTCTCTGTCCCGAAGGTATCGGCAAAACCCAATGGATATCTCCAGGTTTTTCTTTTCCTCCTCCAGCAGCGCCAGGTGCCGGCGCATCCCCTCCTGGAGGGACTGCCGGCCCGCAAGGATCCGTCGGATCTCCTCCAGGGAAAGCCCCAGCTTGCGCAGGAGCTTGATCCGGCGCAGGCACTCCACCTCCGGCAGGCCATATTCCCGGTACCCGTTCTCGCTGTTGCGCCGGGGCGTTAGCAAACCCTGTTCCTCGTAAAACCGGATGCTCTTTTTGGATATCCCCGCCAGGGCTTCCGCCTCCTGGATCTTCACGGTATCTCCCCCCTTGCCTCCTTAGTGTATACCTTCCAGCAGGTGGAAGGTCAAGACCTTTTTCGTTTTTGACGGAAAAAGAACCAGGCTGATAACAAAACCAGGCCGGAGGAAATCCTCCGGCCCGGCCGCTGTATTACGCAATGCCCGGCCGCCCCCTCTGCCTGGGACGTCGGCGCGCTTTAATTTTGAGGTACCTTCCTCTTGCTCTGGAAAATACTGGCCCGAATCCCCAGCTCTTTGCCGGCGGTAAAGCGCAGGAAATTGGCCCGGTGTTTCCAGAAGATCAGAGCCACCACCAAAAGCATCAGCACCAGGTCCCATACACTCCGGCCCGACGCCAGAAACCACACCCAGTAGCCGAAAGCAGCCGTCAGTGTGCCGATGAACATATAGTCGGTCAGGAACGTGATCACCGCAATGCCCACCAATAGGATGACAAACAGCCGCCAGTCCAGGGCCAGGGCGCTGCCCAGCAGCACGGCGATCCCCTTCCCGCCCCGGAACTCCAGATAAAACGGATACAGGTGCCCAGCCACACAGGCGGCCGCCGTCACCGTCTGGATGCAGGCGGACTCACGGAACAGCACTCCCGCCAGCCATACCATCAACGCTGCCTTGCACACATCGCAGGCCAGCACCAGCCCTGCCACCGCCACGCCCATCGTGCGCCCTGCGTTGGTGGTGCCCGCGTTGCACGAGCCCCTGGTACGGATATCAAACCCCTTTTTCTTGGCGATCAGCCAGGCAAAGTTTACCGTACCCATAAGGTACCCGGCAACTATGCAGAATATATACGGCAGAACGGGAAGAAAACGCGGATCTATGCTCACGGCTCTCTCCAATCCAAAACACATTTTCGCAAAATCTTTACATAAACTTTTTTATATAATTGGCACTATACCATTCCCGCTGGTTTTTGTCAATTGCCATTTTATATTTCCCAGTCAGGAGGGGGATACCAGGCAAAGCTGCGGGGAATATCTGGAAGTGCATGGCTTTCGGCTTGCATTATACGTTCCCAGCGGCAAAAAAGGGGGCGGAATGAGTCGGGCGGATCACGCCGCAGGCGCAGAGGCATATCCAGGCGGCAACACCGGGGAAAAATCCCCAAAATTCGCGGAATCGGATGGAAATTTCTTGCGTTTCCGGTCCATTCAGGATAAACTATATCTGTATCGCTATCGATATCCCATGAATTGCGGGAGGTATACAGATGTACTGCACAAAGCAAGTCACCGAGGATCTGATTTGGGTAGGCAGCAACGACCGGCGTCTGGCCATGTTCGAGGGCGTGTATTCCGTACCGGCGGGCGTCTCCTATAACTCGTATCTGCTGCTGGACGAGGCCACCGTCCTTCTGGACACGGTGGACAAGGCCGTTGGGAAGGTCTTTTTTGAGAACCTGGCCCATACCCTGGGAGAGCGGAAGCTGGATTATGTGATTGTACAGCATATGGAGCCGGACCACTCCGCCACCCTGGAGGAGCTGCTGCTCCGGCATCCGGAAACCACCATCGTCTGCAACAGCAAGACCGCGGTCATGCTGGGGCAGTTTTTCTCCCAGGACTTTACCGGGCGCACCCGGCTGGTGAAGGAGGGGGATGTGCTGGAGACGGGCCGGCACGTTCTCACCTTCGTCATGGCCCCCATGATCCACTGGCCGGAGGTCATGATGACCTACGACAAGACCGACGGCATCCTGTTTTCCGCCGACGCCTTCGGCACCTTCGGGGCCATCAACGGGGCGATCTTTGCCGACGAGGTGGATTTCCACCGGGACTATATGCCGGAAGCCCGGCGCTATTATACCAACATTGTGGGAAAATACGGCCCCCAGGTGCAGAGCTTTTTCCGCAAGGTAAAGGACCTGCCCATCCGCCTGCTGTGCCCCCTCCACGGCTTCGTCTGGCGGCGGGATCTGAACTCCTTTATGGACAAGTACAACAAGTGGAGCACCTACACCCCGGAGGATACGGGCGTGATGATCGCCTATGCCTCGGTGTACGGCAACACGGAAAACGCCGCCGAGATCCTCTCGTCCCGCCTGCGGGACCGGGGCATCCCCACCGCCATGTACGATGTGTCGGTGACGCCGGCGTCGGATATCCTGGCCGCCTGTTTCCGGTGGAGCCACCTGGTGTTCGCCTCCACCACCTATAACGCGGGGATCTTTGTGAGCATGGAGGAGCTGCTCCGGGACCTGGCCGCCCACAACATCCAGAACCGGACGGTGGCCTTCCTGGAGAACGGCAGCTGGGCCCCCACCAGCGGGCGGCTCATGCGGGAGATCCTGGGCACGGCGAAAAACATGACGTTTTTGGAAGAGACGG
>CALWYY010000071.1 GCA_944385885.1 uncultured Oscillospiraceae bacterium
TGCCCCAGCCCAGCACCCGGCTGCCCTGGGGGTACTTGCCCTGGTACTCCCGCAGGGCCTGGCGCAGGCGGAGCTCGCACTGGTCAATGGTGTCCAGCAGGCCCACGCTGTGCTCCAGCCGCTCCCCTCCCACGGAGTAGGAGCCCGCCCGCACCGCGTTGCGCCGGCGCAGCTCAAAGGGGTCCAGCCCCAGCTTCTCGGCCGCCATATCCAGGGCCGTCTCAATGGAGATGGCCGCCTGGTTGATGCCGTAGCCCCGGAACGCGCCGCCCAGCAGGTTGTTGGTGCGCACGGCGCTGCCCTCTACCCGCAGGTTCTTTACCTCGTAGGGCCCGCCGGACATGAGGCAGCCGGTCATCAAGGTGCCGTAGCTCTCGCACTCGTAGGGCCCCCCGTCGGAAAACATGCGGCAGTCCAGATACTCGAACTTCCCGTCCCGGGTGAAGCCCACCTCGTAGTCCGTGTGGTACCCGTGGCGCTTGGTCCCGGCGATCAGGGACTCGTAGCGGTTCAGGGTAATCTTCACCGGGCGCCGGCACACATACCCCGCCACCGCCGCCGGGGCCTCCACGGTGGAGTCGCACTTGCTGCCGAACCCGCCGCCCAGGGGCGTGGCCACCACCCGGATCCGCTCCTCCGGCAGGGCCAGCACCGCCGCCAGGTTCCGCCGGACCTCAAAGGGGGCTTGGGTACAGGCGTACAAGGTCACCCGCCCGTCCCGGTACAGCCCGATGGCGGACTCCGGCTCCATGCAGGCGTGTTCCTGGGGGTCAATGTCCTTGGATACCCGGACCCGCACCAGATCCTCCCGCTTCCGGGCGCTCTCCACGTCCCCGGCCTGGCGGCCGGTATGGACGATGAAGCTCTCCCGGCGGTAACCCTGCTCCATGCTGTAAATGCCGTCGTCCAGCGCCTGATACTCCACCTTTACCAACCGGGCGGCCTCCCGGGCATGCCGGTCGCTGTCGGCCACCACCAGCGCCGGGTGGTCCCCCAGAAAACGCACCTCGTCCCGGCAGAACACCGGCTGCTCCGGCGTCCAGTTGCCGAATTTGTTGACGCCGGGCACGTCCTTCCACGTAAGCACCCGCACCACCCCCGGCGCCTTCTCCGCCTGGGTGACGTCCAGGGAGAGGATCCGCGCCCGGGGCGCCGGCGCCCATACGAAAGCCCCCCACAGCATGCTCTCCTCCCCCAGATCCGCCGGATCCAGGTCGTCGCAGAACTTCAGCGTTCCGGTCACCTTGGCCGGGCCGTCCACGTCCCACACGGAACGGCCCACCGCCGTCCCCTTTAACGGCGGCACGTCCTGCCCCCGGCCGGTCACCACCGTGGTGGACTCCCCGGTGCGGAAGCTCTCCGGATCCGGGTCCTCCCCCCGGATCCGGGCGGCGGCCAGGCGCACCGCCTGGAGGATCTTCACATAGCCGGTGCACCGGCAGTAGTTGTGCTTCAGCCCCTCCCGGATCTCCTCCTCGCTGGGATTGGCATTCTTCAGCAGCAGGGCCTTGGTGGCCATGACCATCCCGGGGGTGCAGAACCCGCACTGCACCGCCCCCGCATCCAGAAACGACCGCTGGATATCCGACAGGAGCCCGTCCCGGGCCTGGTTTTCGATGGTCTCCACGCTCCGTCCTTCCACCGCCTTCAGCTTGGTGACGCAGGACCGGCGCAGCTGGCCGTCGATGAGAACGCTGCAGGCGCCGCAGTGGCCCGTACCGCAGCCCTCCTTGGCGCCCCGCAGGCAGCGCGTGCCCCGCAGGTACTGCAGCAGCGTGGTGTCCCCCGGCTCTCCAGTCTCCTCCGGCTGCCCGTTTAGGATAAAACGAATAAGGGCATCCATAGCATCCTCCTTGCGTTACGAAAAAAAATCTGTTACACTTGATCCTCCGGAAACAATACGGAGGAGGGGCCCGATGGACGATTGCCGGCAGCTATTGCAGCTATTTTTGGAATACACCAACCGCTCGGAGGAACTGGTCCGCCGGGCCAGCCGCCAAGCCCTGGCGGGCTACGACAACTCCGAACTCAACTGCCTGGACTGGATCGGGCGGCTGAAAGACCCCAACGTCACCGCCATCGCCGAGGCTATGCGCATGACCCGGGGCGCCGTGAGCAAGATCACCAGAAAGCTTCTGGAGAAGGGGGCTGTCACCGCCTACCGGCTGGGCGACAACCGGCAGAAGGTGTTCTTCCGCCTGACGGAAGCGGGCGGCGAGCTGTTCCGGGAACATGCCCGGCGCCACGCCGCCTGGGCCGACCGGGACCTGGGTTTTTTCCGGTCCCTGCCTCCGGAACTCTGCGGCCAGGCCGCCGACTTTATGCGCCGGTACAACGCCTTTCTGCTCCAGTGCCTGGAAGAAGGGGACCGGGAAGAAGATTCCCAGGCGGACAAATAATTTCCTTGGAAACAAGTTCACCATAACACAGGCTCCGGGGGCTGTCAAGCCTTTCCGGGACGGGCGCTAATCCTGTCCGGCCCGGGGACGGGAAGGGGCGAAGTTTTTCCCTTTCCGGGGAAAGGGCGGGAAGAAAAGCGGGAATATAGTTGACAAATTCCGGTGATTTCATATATAATTCATATTTGCCTGACCGCGCTCTGCGCGGCCCAACCGGCCAACTACGGCGGCGGAACGCCGCCGATGAGTATAGTTGAGACTGTATTTGAAAGGATGTGTCCCCATGATCCGCACGTATCAGCCTAAGAAGCGCCAGCGTGCCAAAGAGCACGGATTCCGCAAGAGAATGTCCACCAAAAACGGCCGCAAGGTGCTTGCCCGCCGTCGCGCCAAGGGCCGCAAGGAGCTGTCCGCCTGACCTCCCGGGGGAGGGCCCCCCGCCATGCAAAGGTCGTGAACCGGTTTGCAGTTTACCACTTCACTGACGAATAACTACGAGTTCCGCCGGCTGTACGCCAAAGGCAGGAGCGCGGTTACGCCTACCCTGGTGATCTATACGCGCCGCGGACGCGGCGGCGTGAACCGGGTGGGCTTTACCGTTACCACCAAGCTGGGAAAGGCGGTGGTGCGAAACCGCATCCGCCGGCGCCTGCGGGAGATCTACCGGCTGAACGAAGCCCGGCTCTGCCGTGGAGCGGATCTGGTAATCGTGGCCCGGGCCCGGAGCCTGGAGGCCGCCTACGCCGCTCTGGAGCAGGATTTCCTTACCGGCTGCGCCCGGCTGGGTCTCCTGGCCGGGGAGGAGGGCGGACAGTGAAGACGCTGCTGCTGGCTCTGATCCGGTTTTATCAGCGGCACATCTCCCCCCACACGCCGCCCAGCTGCCGGTTTGTGCCTACCTGTTCCCAGTACGCAATAGAGGCCATTGAAAAATACGGCCCGCGCCGGGGACTCTGGCTGGCCCTGAAACGCATCGGCAGGTGCCACCCCTTTCACAGAGGGGAGCACGATTTCTACGACCCGGTACCCTGAACCAGATTTCGACGACGGGAGTGATTACCATTTATAAAGCACTGGGCTCCGTATTGCTGTTTTTCTATAACAGTTTTGCAAACTACGGTTGGGCCATCCTTCTCTTCGGCCTGGCGGTAAAGCTTATTATGCTGCCCTTCCAGATGAAGAGCAAGCACAGCATCATGCGCAGCACCATGCTCTCCCCCCAGATGAAAGAGCTGGAAAAGCGTTGCGGATCCAATAAGCAAAAGTACCAGGAGGAACTGGCCAAGCTCTACAAGGAAGCCAAGGTCAACCCCATGTCCGGCTGCCTGTGGACCCTGCTGCCCTTTCCTATCCTGATCATCCTCTACAAGATTGTCCGCCAGCCCCTGTCCTATCTGATGTTCCTGACCTCGGAGCAGATCACGGCCCTTACGGATACCCTGACCTCTCTGGGCCTGTACCAGATTCCCGCCAAGACGGACGTATACGCCGAGATGACCCTGGCCAACATCCTGCACCAGAATTTCTCTTCGGTATTGTCCGACCCGGGGGTGGCGGACTTTGCGGACAAGCTGCTGAACATCAACTTTAATTTCCTGGGCCTGAACATGACGGTGAAGCCCCAGCTGTTTTTCTGGCAGAACGCGGATTTCAGCCAGGTATCCAGCTGGCTGCCGGCGTTGGGGCTGTTTCTGATCCCGTTCATCTCCGCCGGGCTGACCGTATTGCAGACCAAGCTGTCCCAGGCCATGAGCCCTCCCCAGGACGCCCGCACGGCCCAGACATCCAAGACCATGAACCTGTTCATGCCGCTGATGAGCGTATACATCTGCTTTATCATGCCCTCCGCCATGGGCATCTACTGGATTGAGCAGAGTGTGCTGGGCATTGTGCAGGACTCCATCCTCAACCGGTACTACAAGGGCAAGCTGGCCGCCGAGATGGCGGAATTCAACGAGGCCCAGCGCCGGAAGAACGAGGAATTGGAGCGCAAGCGGGCGGAGACGGAACGGCTCAAGGCCGAGGGGAAGACCCAGGTAAACGTCAACACCAGCAAAAAGCGCCTGGCCGCCCAGGAGCGCAACGCGGAGGAGCAGCGTCTGGCGGCGCTCCGCGCCGCGGACCGGGCTGCCAAAGGGCTGACGGCAGAAGCGCCGCCCTCCCAGGTAGGTAACCGCCGCTACGCCCGCGGACGGGCCTATGTAGCGGAACGTTTTGCCGTTGATCCGGAGCCGGAGGCCTCCGGAGACAGTGCTCCGGAGGTTCCCGCGGACCCGGCCGCCGAGCCGGAGAAGGAGTAAGCTATGATCAAATCCGTTGAAGCCACCGGCAAGACCACGGAAGAAGCTTTCCGCAAGGCGCTTCTGGAGCTTGCCGTCAGTGAGGACGAGGCCTCCATGGAGGTCCTCACCCTGCCTAAATCCGGGTTTTTAGGCCTGGGCGCCGTCCCTGCCCGGGTACGGGTAAGCTGCCAGGTCCCCGATCTCCCCTCCCACGAGGAGACGGCCAAAGCCGTGAGCCGGCCGGCAGAGAAAAAAGCCAAGGCAGACTCTTCCCCAGGGAAGGCCAAGGCCCCCGCCCGGAAGGAGTCGCCCTCCTATGCCCCTGGCAGCGGGGAGGAGCAGACCTATCAGTTTCTCCATGGGCTGCTGGAGCACATGGACGTGCGGTGCGACATCATCATCACGCCCCGGGATAACGGCGGTCTGTCGGTAAAGCTGGACGGGGCCAACATGGGCGCCGTCATCGGCCGCCGGGGGGAGACCCTGGACGCCATCCAGCACCTGGTGAACTATGTGGTGAACCGGGGCGGCGAGAAGCACATGCATATCAGCGTAGACGCAGAGGACTACCGGAGCAAGCGGGAGGAGTCCCTGGTCCGCCTGGCGGAGAAAATGGCCGCCAAGACCTTGAAGTACAAGCGCAGCATGGCGCTGGAGCCTATGAACTCCTATGAGCGGCATGTCATCCACACGGCGCTGCAGAACTACGAGGGGGTCTCCACCAGCTCCACCGGCACGGAGCCCAACCGCCGGGTGGTGGTGAACTACGAGCGCCCCCAGGGCGCCGAGGAACCCCGCCGCCGGCCGGGCCGGACGGAACGCCGGGCGCCGGCCGCTGCGCCCCGGACCCAGGCCGCGCCGACGGAGTCCGTCCCTTCAAAGGAGCCGGAGGGCGATACCCTCCCGCCGGATTTCCCCGAGGGGTATACCCCTCCGTCCAAAAACAAACCCCAGAGCCGGGAGTGGTGCTGAGGACACCCCGGAAATAAGACGCCCGCCCCGGAGCCAAACCGGCTCCGGGGCGGGTTTTTTCGTTTCCGCCGGTACCTCCGCCCAGAGAAACGCAGCCGGGGCTGCTTTGCCCAAGCTGCCCGGGAGCGCCCAACGGGTTGAGGCAAAAACAGGCCCATGGCCGCCGGGCGGGCTGTAAAGCCCGGCCGCGCGCACCCGGGGCCGCGGGGCCGGCCCCTTCCCTACGCCTCTCCCGTCCCAATGGGACGACCCAGCTCTCTTTCCCGTCTCCACTGGGGCGGCGGCCCGTCCTCTCCCCAGTATTCCACCAGGGACTGGATCTTCCCATCCCGCTCCCGAAAGAAAGAGACCGCGTGAAAAGACGCGCTCCCGTCCCGGTCGTATACCCGCGCCACCGTCACCGGGCCCTCCGCCCCCGGCTCGGCCCGTTCCACCTCCCCGGCCCACCGGCCGGGGTAGTCGCAGTTGGCCGTAAGGAATTCCTCCAGGGTAAATTCCTCGTTGGTGTTTGGCCAGCGGATCCGGGCGTCCCGGGCAAAATGTCCTCTCATGGCCTCCCGGTCCTGTCTCAGCACCGCGTCCCAATAGGCTTGTACGTCCATATCCGTCCTCCCCACCGGTTTCAGCCTAAAAAATCCCGGAGCATCTTGCTGCGGGAAGGATGCCGGAGCTTCCGCAGGGCCTTGGCCTCGATCTGCCGGATGCGCTCCCGGGTGACGTTGAACTCCCGGCCCACCTCCTCCAGGGTGCGGGTGCGCCCGTCCTCCATGCCGAAGCGCAGGCGCAGGACCTTCTCCTCCCGGGGCGTCAGTGTCACCAGGACAGAGGCCAGCTGTTCCCGGAGCAGGGCAAGCCCGGCGGCTTCCCCCGGGTCGGCCGCCCCCTCGTCGGGGATGAAGTCCCCCAGACGGGAGTCCTCTTCCTCTCCAATGGGCGCATGTATGCTCACCGGCTCCTGGGCGGTTCTCAGGATTTCCTGCACTCTCTCCACCGGCAGGTTCATCTCCCGGGCAATCTCCTCCGGGCTGGGCTCGTGGCCCAGCTCCTGGAGCAGCTGCCGGGATGTCCGGATCACCTTGTTGATGGTCTCCACCATGTGCACCGGGATGCGGATCGTCCGGGCCTGGTCCGCAATGGCCCGGGTGATGGCCTGCCGGATCCACCAGGTGGCGTAGGTGGAGAATTTGTACCCCCTGGTGTAATCGAACTTCTCCACCGCCTTGATCAGCCCCAGGTTCCCCTCCTGGATCAGGTCCAGGAAGGACATGCCCCGGCCCACGTAGCGCTTGGCGATGCTCACCACCAGCCGGAGGTTTGCCTCCGACAGACATCTCTTGGCCTCCTGGTCCCCCTGAGACATGCGCACCGCCAGGTCTGTCTCCTCCTCCGGCGTCAGAAGGCGAACCCGGCCGATTTCCCGTAGATAGACGCGCACCGGGTCGTCCGCGGAAAACGCATCCAGGAGACCGTCCGTCCCGCCGGGTTCTTCCGCGGCCCCCTCCGCCTCCTCCAGGGGCTCCAGGGCCGGCAGAAGCTCGTCGTCGTCCAGGGCCGGCAGGACCACCTCCCCTTCCACTTCGATCCCCCCCTCGGCCAGGGCGTCATAGAACCCGTCCACCTGCTCCGGGCTCAGCCCCGTACCGTCCAGAACATCGGAGATCTCCTTGCCGCTGAGCCGGCCGGTCTTTCCGCCCTGCTGGAGCAGCTGGGCCAGTTTCTCTTGGCCGGTCTTCCGGAGCGTCTCCGGTGACCGGGCCGGATTCCCTATGCCGGTACCTGTGGTCACGGTGCCTTCCCCCTTCTCCGATTCTTTCCCCCGCCCGTGCAAAAGCGCAGGGACCCCCGCCGATGACCGATGGTGCTTGTAAGCCGGCGCCATTCCGCCAAAGGGGGATCCCTGCAGGTTTTCTGTTTATGGCGCCGCTCCCGCCTTCCGGCGGTGGGGGCGGCTCAGTTGAGGAAGTCCCGGAGCTTCTTGCTGCGGGAAGGATGCCGGAGCTTCCGCAGGGCCTTGGCCTCGATCTGCCGGATGCGCTCCCGGGTGACGTTGAACTCCTTGCCCACCTCTTCCAGGGTGCGGGTGCGCCCGTCCTCCATGCCGAAGCGCAGGCGCAGGACCTTCTCCTCCCGGGGCGTCAGCGTGGCCAGCACCGCCATAAGCTGCTCCTTCAGCAGGGTGAAGCTGGCGGCCTCGCTGGGCTCGGAGGCCTCCTCGTCGGGGATGAAGTCCCCCAGATGGGAGTCCTCCTCCTCGCCGATGGGCGTCTCCAGGCTCACCGGCTCCTGGGCGATCTTCAGGATGTCCCGCACCTTCTCCACGGGCATGTTCATCTCCTGGGCGATCTCCTCGGCGCTGGGGTCATGGCCCAGCTCCTGGAGCAGCTGCCGGGACACCCGGATCACCTTGTTGATGGTCTCCACCATGTGTACCGGGATGCGGATCGTCCGGGCCTGGTCCGCAATGGCACGGGTAATGGCCTGCCGGATCCACCAGGTGGCGTAGGTGGAGAATTTGTACCCCTTGGTGTAATCGAACTTCTCCACCGCCTTGATCAGCCCCAGGTTTCCCTCCTGGATCAGGTCCAGAAACAGCATCCCCCGGCCCACGTAGCGCTTGGCAATGCTCACCACCAGCCGGAGGTTTGCCTCCGACATGCGTTTTTTGGCCTCCTCGTCCCCCTGGGCCATCCGGCCCGCCAGCTCGATCTCCTCCTCCGGCGTCAGGAGGCTCACCTTGCCGATCTCCTTGAGGTACATGCGCACCGGGTCGTCCGTGGAGAATGTATCCAGGGCGCTGTCCGTATCGTCGATCTCCTCTTCCGTGACTCCCTCGATCTCCTCCAGAGCCTCCAGGGCCGGCAGAAGTTCGTCGTCGTCCAGGGCCGGCAGCGCCTCTCCTTCCAGCTCGATCCCCAGCTCGTCCAGGGCGTTGTAGAACTTGTCCATCTGGTCCGAGTCCAGGTTCATGCCGTCCAGGACGTCGGAGATCTCCTTGCTGCTGAGTTTGCCGGCTTTCTTGCCCCGCTGGATGAGCTCGGCCATTTTCTCCTCATTGGTTTTCTGGGGCGCCTCCGCCTCGGCGGCCTTCTTCCCGCCCTTTTTCCGGCTCTCGGCACGGACCGGCTCGTCCTCGTCCGGCACGTCCGCAATCTCCTCCGGTTCTTCCGGGGCGGTGATGGCCGCGGTCAGGGCATAGATGGCCTCCTCCTCGCTGATCTCCCCCTGGGAAACGGCTTTGGTTTCTTCGCTCATCTCTGTTTATCCTCCGTATCGGTTGTTCTTTCTTTTTCTCTGGGCAAGCTGCAGCAAATCCTCCTGCTCCCCGGACTGGGCGGCAATGACTCCTATGTAATCGCTCAGGGCCTGTTCCCCCCGGGACAGATCCTCCGTCCCGTCCAAAATGGAGGTGAGATGGCCCAGCTCCTCCGGCGTGAACCGCCCGGCCAGCACCGCCATGGAAATGGGGGCGCCGTTCTCGGCCCGCTGCCGCAGTTCCCGGTAAAACCGGCCCAGGAGCGGGGAGGAAAACTGTTCCGGTTCCGGCAGTTCCTTTCCCCGGGCCAGGCCCGGGTCCAGGTACAGCAGCCGAATCAGCCCCTCCTCCGCCCGGGCGGAGCGGGGGTTCTCGTACCGGAACTCCCGGCGGGATGGCTGGGCCGTCTGGGCCGGCCGGGCCATTTCCCGGGCCTCCCGTTTCCGGGCGCCGCTGAGCTTCCGGCGGCGCAGGCGGTCTACTTCCTCCAGCACCGCCTCCCGGGACACCCCGGCCCGCTCCGCCACCCGGCGGGCATAGACCTCCCGCTCCACCGTCCCCGGCAGGGACGCCAGCAGCTGGGCCGCGCTCCGCAGATAGTCCACCCGGCCCTCGTCCGTGTCCGGGGGCGTCTGTTCCTCCACCGCCCGCAGCCGGTACTCCACCTGGTTCTGGGAACCCTCCAGCAGGTTCCGGAAGGCATCCGCCCCCTTGGCGCGGATAAACTCATCCGGGTCCTTGGCTCCCGGTACCTGGAGCACCCGCACCTTTAGGTCCAGCTTCTCCAGAATCCCGATCCCCCGCTGGGCCGCCTTGCGCCCGGCCTCGTCGCTGTCGTAGCACAGCACCACTTCCCCCGTGTACCGGGCCATCAGCCGGGCCTGCTCCGGCGTCAGAGACGTGCCCAAAGACGCCACCGCGCTGTCAAATCCTGCCTGATGCAGGGAAACCACGTCTATGTTTCCCTCCGTGAGAATTATATATCCGCTTTTCGACTTTTTAGCCAGATTCAATGCAAAAAGATTGTGGCTTTTGCTGAACACCGGCGTCTCCGGGCTGTTCAGATATTTGGGTTCCCCGTCCCCCAAGATCCGTCCGGAGAACCCGATAACGGAGCCGCGCACATCGATCACCGGGAACATGAGCCGGTTGCGGAAGGTGTCATACCCTCCCCCGCCGCGCCCCTGCTTCATCAGGCCGGCTTCCAGAAGGTCCCGCTGGGAGTAGCCCTTGCCTTTCATGGCGTCGGCCAGGGCGGTCCAGCTGTCCGGGGCATAGCCCAGGCCAAAGGTCCTGACCATTGTCCCGGAGATGCCCCGCCGGGCCACATAGTCCCGGGCCGGAGCGCCTTCCTCCGGGTCCATGAGCCGGCTGTGGAAAAAGCGGGCCGCCTCCCGGTTCAGCTCCAACAGCCGCCGGCGTTGGGACGCCTCCTCCGTTTTTTCCTCCTCCGGCAAAGGCATCCCCGCCCGCTGGGCCAGAAACGCCACCGCGTCCCGGAAGCTCAGGTTCTCGATCTCCATGATAAAGCCGATAACCCCTCCCCCCCGGCCGCAGCCGAAGCAGTGGTATATCTGTTTGTCCGGGGATACGGAGAAGGACGGCGTCTTCTCGCTGTGAAAGGGGCAGAGGCCGAATAGGTTCGCCCCGGTTTTTTTCGTGAGCCGGACGTACTGGGATACCACGTCCGTGATCTCATTGCGTTCCGCCAGTTCCTCCAGGAATTTCTCGGAAAATGCCATGCCGCGCCCGTCTCACCTCCCGGGGCCGCGCCCCTTACTTCACGTGCCAGGCGGCGGGGATGAAGATCTCCCCGTACTGGTACATAGCGTAATCGTCCGTCATGCCGGATACGTAGTCCGTCACCGCCCGCTCCAGCCCGTCTCGCCGGGCGATGGCCCGGTACTCTTCCGGCAGCCGCGCGGGGTTTTGTATGTAGTGCTCCCACAGGCCCCGGAGAATGGCCTCCACCTTGGACTCCTCCCCCTTGGCCACCGGGTTGTGGTATACCTTCTCGTACATAAAGGCATGGAATAGGTCCCAGATCTCCTGCATGTCCGGGGACAGGCCGATCTCCCCCGTCCGGCCCCGTTGGATGATGTCCTCAATAAAGGCGTTGATCCGCAGGCTGTTGCGGGTCCCGCAGCGGGTCAGGATGCGTTCCGGGATCTCCTCTTTTTTGAGGATCCCCGCCCGCAGGGCGTCGTCCAGGTCGTGGTTAAGATAGGCCACATGGTCGCACAGGCGCACCACTACCGCCTCCCGGCTCTCCTCCGGATGCCCGTTGGTGTGGGCCAGGATGCCGATGCGGGTCTCCCGGCACAGGTTCAGCCCCTGCCCGTCCTTCTCGATGCAGTCCACCACCCGCAGGGATTGCTCATAGTGGCGGAACCCCGGGGCATAGATCACGTTCAGCGCCCGTTCCCCCGCGTGGCCGAAAGGCGTGTGTCCCAGGTCGTGCCCCAGGGCGATGGCCTCGCACAGGTCCTCGTTCAGCCGCAGCGCCCGCCCGATGGTGCGCGCCAGCCGGGTCACCTCCAGCGTATGGGTCAGCCGGGTGCGGTAGTGGTCCCCCTCCGGCTGGAGAAATACCTGGGTCTTGTGTTTCAGCCGCCGGAATGCCTTGGAATGGATGATCCGGTCCGCGTCCCGCTGAAAGCAGGTGCGCACGGCACATTCCTCCTCGGGCCTTTCCCGACCCGCCGAGTCCCGGGCCCGGACGCCCAGGGGCCCCACCAGCTGCTCCTCCAGCGCCTCCCGTTCCTGTCTGGGGTTGGTCACAGCCTCACCTCCCGCTTGGATATGCGTTCCCGCCGCGGGATCCCTCCGCATTACCTGTATACGACATTGCCCGCGATTTCCCTTTTTCTTTTTTTGATTTTTTTGCAAGGCGCCTCCTCTCCGCCGGAGGGGGCGCAGAGGCACGGGCAGGAGAGG
>CALWYY010000072.1 GCA_944385885.1 uncultured Oscillospiraceae bacterium
TAAAACTCCCGGCGCCTACGGCGCCGGGAGTTTTTATCGAGAATAACGATAGAATAAAATTAAAAATCGGGTTTGCCAATTGGACAAGTCCGAAGCAGAGAATTATACTGATTGTATACCATTAAAAGAGGCGGGCGTAATAGCCGGTCGGGAGGAAAAGCATGGAAACGAAGATAGTGGATGCCAGAGGCGAAGCCTGTCCCATTCCCGTGGTCAAGGCGATCCGCGCCTTGGGGGAGATGACGGAACCGGGTGTGCTGGAAGTGCACGTGGACAACGAAGTGGCTGTACAGAATGTGATGCGAATGGCCTCCGGCAAGGGCCTTTCTGCCGCCAGCGAGAAGGTGGAGGAGAAGCATTTTATAATCCGCGCCCAGGTGACGGAGCCGCAGGGGAGCGCTCCCGCGGCCGTGCCGGCCCCGGAGGAGGTGTGCTGTGTGCCCGACGCCCGGGGCGGTACGGTGGTGGCCATTGACAGCGACGTGATGGGCCGCGGCAGTGAGGAACTGGGCCGGACCCTAATGAAAGGATTCCTGTATGCCCTGTCCCAGCTGGAGGAACTGCCGAAAACAGTCTTGTTTTATAACGGCGGCGCACGGCTTACCGTGGAGGGCTCTGTGTCGGTGCAGGACCTGAAGAACATGGAGGCCCAGGGAGTAGAGATCCTTACCTGCGGCACCTGTCTGAACTACTACGGGCTGACGGAGAAGCTGGCGGTGGGTTCGGTGACCAACATGTACACCATCGTGGAGAAGCTCAGCGGAGCAGCCCGGCTGGTCCGCCCGTGAGACAAAAAAGCCGGAAACTGATCCTGACCTTCCATACTACAACCGCTGCCATTGCCATGGAGAGCCTGTGCCAGCGGCGGGCGATGCCCGGCCGGCTGATCCCGGTCCCCCGGGAGATCACGGCCAATTGCGGTATGGCCTGGTGCGCGGAGCCCCGGGAAGAGGAACTCCTGCGCCGGGCGGTGGAGGAGGAAAAGATCCCCGTAGCGGGCTGGTATCAGGTGGAGATATAGAGCGGGGGCGGCCTGCAAAGCCGTCCGCGGATTTTATGGTGCATCAGAAGCGTCCCCGGAGCCCGGGGGCGCTTTTTGCATATTTCCGGGCCAGGGATACCCAGGAGAGAATAACGGCTTGCGCAGCGAGCCAAGCCGGCGGGCCCCATGTACCGGGACTGGCCTATCCCGGCCTGTTTTCCTCGCTTTGCGGAACAGCGGGCTGGGAAAATTGCATCCTGGCGGGAGGTTTCAGTGGATTTTCCTTGGAAAACCGGTATAATGGAACGAGAATGAGAAGAGAGGGCAGCCTCTGGTGGGACGCCGGGAGCGGCGGATCCGGCGAAAGGGCAGAGGACGGAGCACGGGAGAGACGGTATGATCGAGTGGGTTCAGGCAGATACAAGCGGCTGGCCGGAACGGCTGTTTCACCGGCTGCGTCTCCGGCCAGAAACAGCGGCCTGGGAACAGGCCCGGCAGGCGCTGGAGTCTGTGGCGGGGCTTTTGGAGCAGCAGATGCATCTGGTGAGCGGATACGCGGTTTGCCGTCAGCCGATGTGCCTGGGCGTGCAGGAGCTGGACGGCGCGGCTTGGCGGGTGGTATGCCTGTGTTCCTGCTCGGAGGCCGTGGGAGCGATGGCGGGGGAGCTGCTGGCCAAAGGCGATTATCTGGAAGGCTACATGCTCAGCGAGGGGATCAACGAGAGAATATTCCAGGCTTCGGAAGAGGTGTCCCGGCGGGCGGCCAGGGAAATGGCCCGGCGCGGCTGCGGCCTCTCCCGCCGCTACTCGCCGGGAGAGGGAACGCTGGATCTCAGCTGCCAAAAAACCCTGTTAGAAGCTTTCGGGGATGTGCCGGAGGTGAGAGGCATTACCCTTACCCCGGGACTTATGCTGCGGCCAGAGCGGTCTATGCTGTATGTTTTTGGGGCAGATCCGGATTATCCCCGCCGGTCCGTGGAGCATGACTGCGGAATGTGCCCTCGGGAGGGCTGCTTATATCGCAGGACGGGGTTCGGGAAGATGGGGACAGGGACCAAAACCGGTCCGGAGGAGAGGAAATGTACAGAGTACGCCTGGTAAACGAAAACGTGACGGTGAGCGTGACGGGGGGGACCCTGGCGCAGGCCTGCGCTGCGGCGGGATACCCGATAGAGCAGGTATGCGGCGGCCGGGGCGCTTGTGGGAAATGCCGGGTGGAGATCAGCCGGGGCAGCGTCCGGGAGACGGTGCTGGCCTGCCGGGAGACGGTTTTAGGGGACGTGGAAGTGTACCTTACGCCGGAGCAGGCATCCCGGCAGGTGGCGATTGTGACGGAAGGGGAGGCGGCGTGGAACCGAGTGCTGTGCCCCCAGGTGAGCAAGCGCTGCCGTACCCGCCGGGAACTGGTGCCGGAGCACGGGCGCGCCTGCCTGCCGAGGGGAGAGCCGGCCGTCCTGCGCCGCTTTGCCCGGCTGATGGGGGAGCCGGACCTGGACCGCATGACCTTTGTGTACGCCGGAGACCGGCTCTTGGAAGTGGAGCCGGGGGATACCGCTGGGCAGCTATACGGAGCGGCGGTGGATATTGGAACCACGACGCTGGTTTTGTATGCCTGTGACCTGCTGCACGGAAAACTCTGCAGGACGGAGTCTGCCCTCAATGGCCAGGCGGTCTGGGGTGCGGATGTGGTCAGCCGGATCCGGCACGCGCTGGAGGAGCCGGGCGGCCTGGAGGAGCTGCACGAATCCCTTCTTCGGGATATAAACAGCCTGTTGGAGAAAACGGGGAGAGAGCTTCCGGGGTTTCTGGAAAACCTATATCATATCGTCCTGTGCGGCAACAGCGTCATGCAGCATCTCTTCTGGGGATTACACCCAGGCGGGCTGGCGGGAGAGCCATTTTGCACGGTGACGGCGGCACCGGTGCGCGCCGCGGCGGAGGCGGCGGGTCTTACGGCGGTTCCGGCCCGCTGCCTGGTGGAGTTTTTGCCGTTGCTGGGGGGCTTTGTGGGAGCGGATACCACAGCGGCTCTTATAAGCCTTCCGGAAGAGAGGGAGGATTGCCTGCTGGTGGACTTGGGGACCAACGGGGAGATCGCTCTGAAACGCCGGGGGCGGTATATCGTGGCCTCCACAGCCTGCGGGCCGGCACTGGAAGGGGGGAGCATTGCCTGCGGCATGCGCGGAGCACCGGGGGCCGTGGAGAGGGTATCTCTCCGGGACGGGCAGGTCCGCCTGGAAGTTATCGGCGGCGGTCCGGCACGGGGCCTGTGCGGCTCAGGGATTTTGGATGCCACAGCGGAACTGCTCCGGGCGGGAATACTGGATTCCACCGGGCGGATGCGTACCCGGGAGGAGTATTGCCGGGAATATCCCCACAGCCCATTAGCGGAACACATGGGTTGCGACAAGAGAGGGGAGAGGGCTTTTTTCTTTACCCGGGGAGACCGGCCGGTCTATCTGACTCAACATGACGTACGCCAGGTCCAGCTGGCGAAAAGCGCCATCCGGGCCGGCTGTGAGGCGCTGCTGGAGAGGGAGGGCATGAGGCCGGCGGAGGTGACAGCCCTGTACCTGGCCGGGGCCTTTGGGTCCTGCGCAGATGTGGACAATGCCCTGTATCTTGGCCTGCTGCCGCCGGTTTTCCGGGAGAAAATCCATTCTGTGGGAAATGCGGCGGGGGTCGGCGCCCGGCTGTGCCTGCTGGATCGGCGGCAGCTGGAACGGGCGAAGGCCCTTCCCGCACAGACGGAGCACGTAGAACTGGCAGCCAGTCCCCGGTTTTCGGAGGGATACATCCAGTTCATGGGGTTTTAAGCGCCCGGAGGCCCCTGGTTGCTGTCCCGGAGAGCCGTTATAGAGAGATAGACGAAAAGAATTGGCCTCCTTTTTCTGCTTGCGGTCCCGGCTGTCTCCGTCTTTGAAAAGCTGGCTTTTCAGCCGTCCTCCACGCCAATAACAAACGGCCGCCCTGGGATTTCTCCCAGGGCGGCCCGATTCCTTCGGGTCTGCTGCTTCTATCCTATTAGGCAAGCAGGAGCCGCTCCATTCAGCGCGGTTTGTTTAAATCCCCGTCGTCCCCGGTTTTACCATCCGGCAAACGGGTTATCAACAGTCAGCCTGTTTTTCAACTGCCCACAGAACTCTCCTTTTCCGCCAATGCCGTCCTTCCGCAAACAAGTACCCCCTGGGCCGGATAAAACCGCGCCCAGGGGGCCAAAAGTAATCCAAACTACCAGTTCTCCGCCGGATCACCGGCGGTTTTCCATTTCCCGATATCTTTCATAGCGTTCGGCGGCATCCAGACTGCCCTGATGGAACAGCGCCTGGGCTGCGTCCGGGAAGGTTTGATATAGGGAGGCGTAGCGGGTCTCGCCGGAGAGGAACTGTTCATATTCCAGACTCGGCGCTTTGGAATCCACCTTCATGGGCTGTTCCCGCCGAGGGTCGTAGCGGTAGAGAATCCAATAACCGCTCTGGACAGCCCGTTTCATCTCCTCCTGTACCCGGCTCATACCGGCCCGGATGCCGTGGGCTGTGCAGGGGGTATAGGCGATCACTACCGCCGGCCCGGGAAATTCCTCCGCCTCCCGGAGAGCCCGCACAAGCTGGGCGGGATCCGCGCCAAGGGCGACCTGGGCCACATATACATTGCCGTAGCTCATCAAAATGGCCCCCAAGTCTTTCTTCCGGCTGCGCTTACCGGAAGAGGCAAATTGGGCCACCGCGCCCAGAGGCGTGGCCTTGGAGCTTTGGCCGCCGGTGTTGGAGTAGACCTCGGTGTCCACCACAAATACGTTGATATTCGCGCCGCTGGCAATCACATGGTCCAGCCCGCCGAAACCAATGTCATAGGCCCAGCCGTCTCCACCGAACATCCAGAAGGTTTTTTTGGCCAGCTGATCCCGCCGCCGGAGGATATCCTGCTCTAAGGCCCCACTCCGCCCCTGGAGGACAGCCGTAAGCCGGTCGGCAGCCTGGCGGGAGGCGTCAAAGTCATCGAAGGCGTCCAGCCACTCCCGGCAGGCCGTCCGCACGTCCTCCGGGCAGCCAGGCGTCCCAGCCAGGGCCTCCACCCGGGCCTTCTCCGCCTCCCGCTGCTGGCTGACGGACAGGTACATGCCCAGGGCCAGCTCGGCGTTATTCTCAAACAGGCTGTTGGTCCATGCCGGGCCGAAGCCCCGGTGGTTGGTGGTATAGGGAATACCGGGCATGGGTGCGCCCCAGGCCTGGGAGCAGCCGGTGGCATTGGCCCAGTAGACCCGGTCGCCGAACAACTGGGTGAGGAGCTTGGCGTAGGGCGTCTCCCCGCAGCCGGCGCAGGCAGCGGAAAACTCCAGCAGGGGCTGGCGGAATTGGCTGCCCTTGACGGTGTAGGGGTTGAATACATCCCCTTTGTCCCGCAGCCCCAGGGCATAGCTCCAAAGTCCCTTCATCTCCGGCTTCAAATCGGCGGGGATCATGGCCAGGGCCTTTCCGGCAGCAGGGCAGACGGCAGCGCAGCTTCCGCAGCCAGTGCAGTCGTAGCCGGAGACCTGTACGGTATAGGAAAGTCCGGCGGCGCCCTTGGCCGGGACGCAGTCCAATCCGGCGGGGGCCGCGGCGGCCTCGCCGGCATCTAACAGGAAAGGCCGGATGGCCGCGTGGGGGCAGACCAGGGAGCAGAGGTTGCACTGCAGGCAGGCCTGGGCCGTCCAGCGGGGGATATTCACCGCGATGCCTCGCTTCTCATAGGCGGTCAGGCCCAGCTCCATGGTGCCATCCTCCCGGCCGCGGAAGGCGCTTACCGGCAGCTCATCCCCCTTCTGGCGGTTGATGGGAAGGAGGATCTCCCGCACCACCGGCGGAAGAGTGGGATCTTCCGTCTCCGGATCCGGTGCCGCATCGGCCCAGGAAGAGGGCACGGGAAGGATCTGCACCTGCTCCGCCCCCGCCTGAATGGCCGCAATGTTCCGCTCCACCACCTCAGGGCCTTTGGCAAAATAGGTTTTCCGGGCAGCCTCCTTCATCTGCTCCAGCGCCTTCTCCACGGGCATCAGCCCGGACAGGCGAAAGAAGGCGGACTGGAGCACGGTGTTCGTGTGGCTGCCAAGTCCCAAGCTTTGGGCAATCTCGGTGGCATTGATGATGCATAGGCGGATCTGCCGTTGCGCCAGAATCCGGCGGGCCGCCCCGGGGATGTGTGTTTCCAGCTCCTCCGGACGCCAGGTGCAGTTGAGTAGGAAAGTCCCGCCGGGGCGAAGCTCGCTGACAATGTCGTACTGCTCCATAAAGGCCTGATTGTGGCAGGCTACGAAATCCGCTGATTTCACGTAGTAGGAACCCCGAATGGGGTTTTTGGAGAAGCGCAGATGGGATTTGGTGGTGCCGAAGGACTTTTTGGCGTCGTACTCAAAATACGCCTGGGCATACAGGTCCGCGTAGGAGCTGAGGATCTCCACGGTGTTGTGGTTAGCCCCCACCGTGCCGTCGCCCCCCAGCCCCCAGAACTTGCAGCAGTAGGTTCCTGTATCCCCCATGTCTGGCAGGGGCTGCACAGGCAAGGAGAGATGAGTCACATCGTCCTCGATCCCCACGGTAAAGCCGTTTACCGGATGGGGAGAGGCCAAATTGGCAAAGACTGCTGCGATCTGGGCCGGGTCGGTATCCTTGGAACTGAGCCCATAGCGCCCGCCCACCACGGTTATCTTCCGGCCGGCGCCCATGAGAACGGTGCACACATCCTGGTATAGCGGTTCTCCTGTGCTGCCCATCTCCTTACACCGGTCCAGGACGGCAATGCGCTGGACGGAGGAGGGAAGAGCGGCCAGGAACCGGTCTGCGGCAAAGGGCCGGTACAGGTGCACTTGCAAAAACCCGGTTTTCCCGCCCCGGGCATTGAGGTAGTCCACGGCCTCGCAGATCGTGCCGGAGACGCTGCCCATGGCTATCACCACATCGGTGGCTTGGGGATGGCCGTAGTAGTTGAAAAGCCGGTAATCCCGGCCACACAGGCGGTTTATCTGGCCCATGCAGTCTTCCACGATGCCGGGAAGAGCATTGTAAAAGGGGTTGCTGGCCTCGCGCAGCTGGAAATACACGTCGCCGTTCTGCACCGTGTTGCGCAGGACGGGGTGTTCCGGATTCAGCGCCCGGGATCGGAAGGATTCCAGGGCCTCTCGATCCATAAGGGCGGACAGCTGCTTGACATCCGGCAGGCGGATGCGGCTGATCTCGTGGGAGGTGCGGAACCCGTCGAAGAAATGCAGGAAGGGCAGGCTCCCCTTTACCGCGGCAAGGTGGGCCACGGCGGCCAGCTCCGCCGTCTCCTGCACGCTGGCAGAGCACAGCATAGCAAGGCCCGTCTGACGGCAGGCCATCACATCCGAGTGATCCCCAAAGATGCTCATGCCGTGGGTGCCCACCGTGCGGGAGGCCACATGCAGCACAGCCGGAAGATGTTCTCCGGCAATGCGGTAGAGGGTGGGGATCATAAGCATAAGGCCCTGGCTGGATGTGTACGTAGTGGCCAGGGCGCCGGTCTGCAGCGCACCGTGGACGGCGCCGATGGCGCCGGCTTCCGACTGCATCTCCACCAGGCGCACCCGCTGGCCGAACATGTTCTCCCGCCCGGAAGCGCTCCAACGGTCGGTAGACCCGGCCATGGGTGAGGAGGGAGTGATGGGATAGATGGCGGCAATCTCCGTAAATTCATAGGCAACATGCGCCGCGGCGGTGTTGCCGTCCATGGTCACAAGGGAACTGGACATGGCGCGTCCTCAACAAACGGGGTGGATCCAGCCGAAGGGATCGTCCAGCTGGCCCCACTGGATACCGGTGAGCCGGTCGTACAGAGCCTGGGTCAGAGAGCCGATCTTCTCGTTGTGGATGATGAACTCCTCCCCCTTGTAGGCCAGGCGCCCTACGGGGGACACCACCGCCGCAGTGCCGCAGCCCCAAGCCTCCTCCAGCGTGCCGTCCCGGGCGGCGGCCACCAGCTCGTCCACGCTTACACGCCGTTCCTCCACCGGGAACCCGCCGTCCCGGAGAAGCTCCAGGATGCTCATGCGGGTGATCCCCGGGAGGATGGACCCGTTGAGGGCGGGTGTGACCACCTTGCCGGCGATCTTGAACATAATGTTCATGGCGCCCACTTCCTCCACGTACCGGCGCTCCACGCCGTCCAGCCACAGCACCTGGGAGTAGCCCTTCGCCTCGGCCCGCTCTCCGGCCCGCTGGGATGCGGCATAGTTGCCGCCGCATTTGGCATAGCCCGTGCCGCCCCGCACGGCCCGCACATCCTCATCCTCAATGATGATTTTTACCGGGTTGATCCCCTCGGCGTAGTAGCTGCCGGAGGGTGACGCGATCACCAGAAACCGGACATGGTCCACCGTGTGCAGGCCAAGCTTGGCGTCGTCGCCGAACATGAACGGCCGGATGTACAGAGAGGTGCCGAACCCGTGGGGCACCCAGTCCCGGTCCACGGAAACCAGCGTGTCAATGACCTTTACCATAAACTCCGGGGGAATCTCCGGCAGACTCATCCGCAGGGCGGACCGGTTCATCCGCAGGGCGTTTTCCATAGGCCGGAACAGCTGCACCTGCCCCTGGGCGGTGCGGTAGGCCTTCATCCCCTCAAAGATCTCCAGCCCGTAGTGCAGGACCGTGGAGGCGGGGTGGATGGTGAGGTTTTCAAACGGCACCACCTGGGCGTCGTGCCAGCCGGAGCCCCGGTCCCATTCCATCTGGAACATGTGGTCGGTGAAGATCCGGCCGAAGCCCAGGCTGCTCTCGTCCGCCGGCTTGGGCGCCGGGTTGGGGTTGTGAGTGATTTTGATTTCCATTGAACGTTCCTCCTTTGCGTTCCGTTACTTTTTGTTGGGAAGGACCAGGCCCAGTTTCTCGGCAGCCTGTTCCCGCATTTTGTATTTGAGGATCTTTCCCGCGGCATTCATGGGGAAACTGTCCACAAACTCGATGTACCGGGGGACCTTGTGCCGGGCCATGTGCCCGGCGACGTACTCGCGCATCTCCTCCGCCGTCATGGTCTCCCCCTGGCGCAGAATGATGCACGCCATGGCCTCTTCGCCGTACTTCTCGTCCGGCACCCCGATCACCTGCACGTCCTGT
>CALWYY010000073.1 GCA_944385885.1 uncultured Oscillospiraceae bacterium
CTCGTCCATCCTTCGTGAGCACGCGGACCTGCTCGTGGCTCTGGCCGAATACCTGTTGATCAACGAGAGCATGGACGGGGACGATTTTGCCTATTTCTGCGACCATAAGCGCCTGCCGCCTCTGCCGGGAACGGAGGAGAAGAAGCCGGCCCAGGGCGAGGGCATTGCCGCCGGGGACAAGCCGGCGGAGCCGCCCGCGGGGGGTTCGGAAGAGGAAACCAACTGACAGGAACCCGCCGGACCCGGCGGATACGGAAGAGGCCCCGCTATCCGCAGGGAATAGAGAGCCGGCGCAGATTTCTGCGCCGGCTCTCCGGCGTCTCTTCCGCCGGGGGGCGCCATAGGCCCACCGGGACAGAGGGGCGCGGGCGCTTGGCTATTGAGAAACCAAACCCCGTATGATACAATAACAAAAGGCGCTTCGGCCCGGGACGGGCTGGAGCGCTGGGAGCCCCTCTGCGCCGGAACCGGGCGGCCGTTCCGGGCTGGGGCTGGCCGGCCGCGGGGAGAGCCCGGCGGCTGGGACCATGGAGAAAAGGAGATCGGGGAATCTATGAAATTAGGGATCGTGGGGCTTCCCAACGTGGGCAAGAGCACCCTGTTTAACGCCCTCACCCGGGCCGGGGCGGAGGCGGCCAATTACCCGTTTTGTACCATCGAACCCAATGTGGGCATGGTGACGGTGCCGGACCCCCGGCTGGACTGGCTGGCGGAGGTATACCAGCCGAAGAAATACACCCCGGCGGTAATCGAGTTTGTGGACATCGCCGGCCTGGTGAAGGGAGCCTCCCAGGGGGAGGGGCTGGGAAATAAGTTCCTGGGAGATATACGCAACACCGACGCCATCATCCACGTGGTGCGCTGCTTTGAGGATGCCGGCATTCTCCGGCATGAATGTTCCCGGGACCCGGTGAGCGATATTGAGACGGTGGATCTGGAACTGATCCTTGCGGATCTGGAGATGCTCCGCCGCCGGCTGGACAAGGCCCAGAAGAACAGCAAAAGCGGGGACAAGGCCGCCCGGAGGGAGGCGGAGCTGATCGACCGGCTGATCCAGTGGATGGACGAGGGGCGTTCCGCCCGGAGCTTTCCCTGTGATCCGGAGGAGGCGCGGCTGATCGCCGCGTCGGATCTTTTGACCAACAAACCCATCATTTATGCCGCCAACCTGGACGAGGACGGATACGCCGCCGGCCCGGAGAACAACCTGGGCTACCAGCGCATCCAGGCCCTGGCCCAGGCCGAGGGCAGCCGGGTGCTGCCGGTCTGCGCCCGTTTCGAGCAGGAGATCGGAGACCTGGAGCCGGAGGAGCGGGAGGCCTTTATGGAGGAGCTGGGGATGCGCCAGTCCGGCCTGGAACGGCTGATCCAGTGCTCCTACGAGCTGCTGGGGCTTATATCCTTCCTCACCTGCGGCCCGGACGAGGTGCGGGCCTGGACCATCCGCCGGGGCACAAAGGCGCCTCAGGCGGCGGGGAAGATCCATACGGATTTTGAGAAGGGCTTCATCCGGGCGGAGATCGTGGCCTATGACGATCTGCGGGCCTGCGGCACCATGGCCGCGGCCCGGGAGAAGGGGCTGATTCGCCTGGAAGGGAAGGATTACGTTATGCAGGACGGGGATGTGACCCTGTTCCGGTTCAATGTCTCCCGGTAAGCGGGTCGATGTACTGGACGGCTGGCGGTCGCTGGCCGTACTGACCATGTGCTTGTGGCACTTTTGCTGGGACCTGACCCTGTTCGGGCTCCTGGACAGGGCGGCGATGCAGTCCTGGACGGCCCAGCTGGTACGGGCGTTTATCGTGTGCAGCTTCGTCCTGCTGGCAGGAATTTCCAGCCGGTATTCCCGGAGCAACGGACGCCGGTGCCTGCGCCTGGCCCTGTGCGCGGCGGCGGTGAGCCTGGCCACGGCGGCGGTGGGGGAGCCGGTACGGTTTGGCATACTGCATCTGCTGGCGGTGGGCACCGGGGTCTATGCCCTGCTGAGAAATGCCCTGGACAGGCTGCCGGAACGGGCCGCGCTGGCCCTGTGGGGCGTGCTGTTTGCCGCCGGGACCTTTGTCCCCGCCCGGGTCCGGGTGTCAGTGCCCTGGCTGTGGCCCCTGGGCCTGCGTACCACCGGATTCTTTTCGGCGGATTATTACCCAATAGTCCCCTGGCTGTTCCTGTTTTTGGCGGGCGCTGCCATGGGCGGCCTCCTCCGCTCCAGCCGGGCCCCCTGGCTGGATTGGAAGCTCCCCCGGGCCCTTACCTGGCCGGGCCGTCACGCGCTGGGGATTTATCTGATCCATCAGCCGGTGCTGTGGGGTTCGCTGTATCTTCTGGCCGGGCCTTGACACGGGGGCGGTTTGGTGCTATGATGCGCCATACAGGCCGTGATGGGAAACCGCCGGAGGAGCCCCTGCCAGAGAGAGTCGGTCAGGGCTGGAAGCCGTCTTAAGGAGGCAAATCCGGTTTTACCGTTCCCGGAGCCGGCGGGAGGAAATGCCCGCCCGGAGGCGTCCGTTACCCCGCGGAGAGTGAAAAACAGGGTGGAACCGTGTGTGTTTTCACGCACCCCTGTGCCGTCAGGCGCAGGGGTGCGTTTTTGCACAAATTGCTTGAATAGGAAAGGATGAGCCGTTATGGCGGAATTTGCGTACAGCTGGGACAACCCCGAATACCGGAAGATGTATCACCACACCTGCAGCCATATCCTGGCCCAGGCGGTGCAGCGCCTGTACCCGGGCACAAAGTTTGCCATCGGCCCGGCTATCGACGACGGGTTTTATTATGACATCGACAGCGACCATGTGTTTACCCCCGAGGATTTTCCCGCCATCGAGGAGGAGATGCGCAAGATCTGCAAGGAGAAGCTGAAACTGGAACGTTTTGAGCTGCCCCGGCAGGAGGCCCTGAAGCTGGTGGAGGAGATGGGCCAGAGCTATAAAGCCGAGCTGATCCACGACCTGCCGGAGGATGCGGTCATCAGCTTTTACCGCCAGGGGGACTTTACCGACCTGTGCGCCGGCCCTCATCTGGATTCCACCGGCCGGGTCAAGGGGAACGCCATCCGGATCACCAGCGTCACCGGCGCCTACTGGCGGGGGGACTCCAACCGGAAAATGCTCCAGCGCCTGTACGCCGTGAGTTTTCCCAGCCGGGACATGCTGGAGGAGTATATCCAGCGGATGGAGGAGGCCAAGAAACGGGATCACCGCAAGCTGGGCCGGGAGCTGGGCCTGTTTGCCCTTATGGATGAGGGGCCCGGATTCCCCTTCTTCCTGCCAAAGGGGATGGTGCTGCGCAACACCCTCATCGATTACTGGCGGCAGGTACACAAGAAATACGGATACGTGGAGATTTCCACGCCCATGATGCTCAACCGGGCCCTTTGGGAACGCTCCGGCCACTGGGAGCACTACAAGGCCAATATGTACACCACCGTCATTGACGAGACGGATTTCGCGGTAAAACCCATGAACTGCCCCGGCGGTATGCTGGTCTATAAATCCGAACCCCATTCCTACCGGGATCTGCCCCTGCGTATGGGAGAGCTGGGGGTGGTACACCGCCACGAGCTGTCCGGCGCCCTCCACGGCCTGTTCCGGGTGCGCTGCTTTACCCAGGACGACGCCCATATCTTCATGACCTGGGAACAGATGAAGGACGAGATCAAAAACGTGGTGCGGCTCTTCGACGAGGTGTACTCCGTGTTCGGCCTGAGCTATCAGATCGAGCTGTCCACCATGCCGGAGGATCATATGGGGGCGGAGGAGGATTGGAATTTTGCCACCGAGACCCTCAAGGCCGCCGTCACGGAGATGGGCAAGGACTATGTGGTCAACGAGGGGGACGGGGCGTTTTACGGGCCCAAGCTGGACTTCCACCTGGCCGACTGCCTGGGCCGCACCTGGCAATGCGGTACCATCCAGCTGGATATGCAGCTGCCCGAGCGGTTTGAGCTGGAGTACACCGGGGCGGACGGAGAGAAGCACCGGCCGGTAATGATCCATCGGGTGGTGCTGGGATCCATCGAGCGGTTCATCGGGGTGATCACGGAACACTTCGCCGGGGCGTTCCCCCTGTGGCTGGCGCCGGTGCAGGTGCGGGTGCTGACCATTACCGACCGGGCCGACGCCTTTGCCCGGACGGTGGCGGAGCGGCTGGACGGGGCCGGCATCCGGGTGGAGACGGACCTGCGCAACGAGAAGATCGGCAAAAAGATCGCCGAAGCGCGTACCCAGAAGATCCCCTACCTGCTGGTGCTGGGAGACAAGGAAGCCGAGAGCGGCACCGTGGCCGTCCGCAGCCGGCAGGGGGACGAAGGGGCCGTGTCCCTGGAGGCGTTTATGGCCCGGGCGCTGGAGGAAATCCGTACAAAACAGAAATAAACCGGCGCAAAAATTGACATCATAAAATAAAAACTCCTTCGCAGACTATGGGCAAAACCGCTGGGAAGGAGTTTTTGTTTATGAATCCGGCACGAAAGAGACTGTGCATGGCGCTGAGCGTTGTGTTTCTTGTAAATATCGCGGTGATCCTGCTGGCCCAGACCGCCCAGGCGGCGTCCTACAAACGGGGGTCCACCGGCAGCGTGGTCAGTGAGATCCAGCAGCGGCTGCTGGACTGGGGATACTACGATGGAGAGGTAGACGGCATATACGGCAGCCGTACCGAGGCGGCCGTCACCCTGTTCCAGCAAAAAAACGGTCTGACGGTGGACGGTAAAGTGGGCGCGGAGACCCTGGAGGCCCTGGGGCTGCCCACCGGCAGCGTCACCCAGGACAGCAGCTCCGGGGACCTGGCCCTTCTGGCCAGGCTCATCTCGGCGGAGGCCCGGGGGGAGAGCTATGAAGGCCAGGTGGCCGTGGGCGCCGTGGTGATGAACCGCATCGAGCATCCGTCCTTTCCCAACACCATGGCCGGGGTGATTTACCAGAAAGGCGCGTTCTCCTGCCTGGATGACGGCCAGTTCGACCAGCCCGTGGCGGACAGCGCCTATCAGGCGGCCAGGGACGCCATGAATGGGGTCGATCCCTCCGGCGGCGCCATTTACTATTTTAATCCCGAAACCGCCACAAACCAGTGGATCTGGTCCCGGCCCCTGCTGGTCCAGATCGGGAAGCACCGGTTTTGCGCCTGAGGCCGTTGCAATTTTCGGCGGAAACGTGTATAATCTCCCCCGATAGGATCATTTTCGGAAGGAGGGCCTCCGGCCGGTGCCGGATGAGGGAGATTATGAGCTACTGTTCCAAATGTGGGGCGTATATTCCCATGGGCGAGACAGCCTGTCCAGCCTGCGGATACGACCAGGAGGCGGAAGCCCGGAAGGAAGAGGAGGCCCGGAAGGCGGAGGAAGCCCGGAGAACCTGGGAGGCCCAGAAGGCGGAGCAGGCTCGGAGAGAGGAAGAGGCCCGGAAAGCCGAGGAGAAACGGGCCCAGGAGGCCTGGAACCGCTGGAACGCAGGCGCCCAGCAGCAGGAGTACGGCCATCAGAGCTGGGAGAACAAGGGGGAGTACCGTGCCCCCTGGGAGAGCGGCGGATCAGGCCGGCAGAGTGCCTGGGACGATCCCTATGCCCGGACCCAGGACCGGATGCGGAACATGGCCGCCCGGTCGGTGGACAGCCAGAAGCTGTCCATCCTCTCGTACCTGGGGCCGCTGTTTTTGATCCCCCTCCTTCTGCGGAAGGACGATCCCTTTACCCGGTTCCACGCCAATCAGGGGCTGCTGCTGTTTCTTGCCTGGGCGCTGGTGAACCTGGCGTCGGATATAGTGTTTGGGCTGGGCTGGCTGATCCAGCTGGTGGGTACAGTGTTCTGCCTGGTCTGCGTGGTCCGGGGAATCCGGAGCGTGTTTCAGGGCCGGCTGGATAAGCTGCCGCTGATCGGGGAGATCCGGCTGATCCGGTGAGAGAGATTTGACATTTTATCCCGGCCGTGGTAGGCTGGAAGCATAAAAGAGCGGATGCGGATGATAGAGATTCGTATCGGCTCTTTTTTGCGGATGGGCGCGGAAGGAGTGCGGCGGCATGAGAAAGATATGGGGAACCCGGCGGGCCGGGGACGTGCTGGTGGATATTTTGATAGAGGTGCTGGGGAGCTTTCTTACGGCAATTTCCCTGTATAACTTTGCTCTGCCGGCAGCCTTTCCCATGACGGGCTTTTCCGGGGTAGCCCTGATTTTGTACCGGCTGTTCGGCCTGCCCATCGGGGTGATGACCATTGTGCTGAACATACCGGTGGCCCTGCTGTGTTACCGGCTGCTGGGCCGGGGATTTTTCCTGCGCTCGGTGCGGTGTATGCTTATTTCTTCCGTCTTTGTGGATTACGTAGCGCCCCTGTTTCCCCTGTACCAGGGGACGCGGCTGATCGCGGCCATCTGCGCCGGGGTGCTGGGCGGGTTTGGTTACGCCATGATCTATCTGCGCAATTCCTCCACCGGCGGGTCGGATTTCATTGTCCTGGCGGTGAAGGCGGTGCGGCCCTATCTGTCCCTGGGGAAAATTGTGTTCGCCGCGGACAGCCTGGTGATCCTGACAGGCGGGATCCTGTTCCGGGATTTCGACGGGATTATCTACGGGATGATCATCAATTACATCTACGCCATTGTGGTAGATAAGGTCATGTACGGCATGAACGCCGGGAAATTGGCGCTGATCATCACCGGGGACGGCCTGGCCGTGGCCCGGGGGATCGACGAGAGCTGCGGCCGGGGAGCCACGCTTCTGCAAGCCAGGGGCGGATACCGGCTGGAGGAGCGGGACGTGGTGATCTGCGCGTGCAGCTCCAAGGAGATGCACGCGGTGGAGCAGGCGGTGCGCCGGATCGACCCGGGGGCGTTTACGGTGATCATGGAGTCCAACGAAGTGCTGGGCGAGGGGTTCCGAAGCATCCGGGTGGCCCAGCCCCCCCGAAAGAAGGAGGAGCCCTAACTGCCGGCCCAGAGCCGGAGAAGGAGGCGGGTATGGATAGGTGGACGGAGATCCAGGCCGCTGTGGAGGCGGGAGAGCTGGACGGGGAGCTGGGCCGGCTCTACCCGTCCTGGAATTTGGAAAAGGTCCGGGACCGGATCCATTCGGCGGCGGAGGGGTTTCAGGGGGCCTTCCATCCGGCCCCGGAGGCCCCGGGGGCGTTTTTCTCCGCCCCCGGCCGGGTGGAGCTGGGCGGGAACCACACGGATCATCAGAGGGGCCATGTGCTCTGCGCCGGAGTGGAGGCGGATCTGCTGGCCTGCGCCGCGGCCAACGGAACCGGCCGGCTCCGGCTCCGGAGCCCCGGATTTTCCCCGGTGGAGGTGGATCTGGCCGATTTGACGCCTCGGGCGGAGGAGCGGGGGACCTCCGCCGCCCTGGTGCGGGGAGTGGCGGCGGCTCTGCGGGCGCGGGGCCTTCCCCTGGCGGGTTTCGACGCCTGGGTGGATTCCCAGGTGCCGCCGGGCCTGGGGCTCTCCTCCTCCGCGGCCTATGAGGTGCTGGTGGGGATCATGCTGGACCAGTTTTCGCCCGGCGGCGGGGGCCTGCCGCCCCGGGAGATCGCCCGGGCGGGGCAGTATGCGGAGAACGTGTATTTCGGCAAGCCCTGCGGGGGGATGGACCAGATGGCCTCTGCCTTGGGCGGTGTGCTGGCCTTGGATTTCGGCGCAGATCCCGGCCCGGCGGTGAAGAGAATAGAGGGCGGACTGGGTGAAAAAGGATATCTTTTGTGCGTGGTGGACACCGGCTCCGCCCATGAGGATCTGACGGCCGAGTATGCCGCCATCCCCCGGGAAATGGGGCGGGTGGCGGCCTGCTTTGGTAAGTCGGTGCTCCGGGAGGTGCCGGAAAGGGAATTCCGGAACCGGCTTTGCGCCTTGCGGGAGAGCTGCGGGGACCGGGCCGTCCTGCGGGCTATGCATTTTTACGGGGAGGACCGCCGGGCCCAGGAGATGGCCCGGGCGCTGGAGGCGGGGGACGTGGAGGAGTTTGCGGCCCTGGCGGGCCGGTCGGGCCTGTCCTCCGATTTGTGCCTGCAGAATACCCGGGGGAACCAGCCCAGGAACCAGGCCGTGGCCCTGGCCCTGGCTCTGGGCCGGGAGCTGGCGGGACAGCGGGGGACGGTGCGCGTCCACGGGGGCGGCTTTGCCGGGACGATCCTGGCCGTGCTGCCCCGGGAACGGCTGGAACCCTTCCGGAACGGCATGGAGGAGGTTTTCGGTTCCGGGGCCGTGCGTGTCCTGCGGATACGGGACCGGGGCGGCTGCCTTTTGGGGGAAAGCTGCCGGGACGGTTCCGGGACGTGAGAGGCTGGGACGGAACCGGCCCAAAAGGCCGCTCTGCGGCAAACGGCTGCAGGGTGGCGGCCTTTCCGGGAGCCCCAGGCGCAAAAAAAGAAACGGCGGGCAGCCTTTTGAGGCTGCCCGCCGTCGGCTTGTGTTATAAAATGCCCTGGTATCCGGACCGGACAGGCCGGGAGCGCCCGCCGGGAACATACCGGCGGGCGCTCCCGGCCGCTTACGGCGCGGCCGGTATCTCGATCTCCATGTCTCCCAGGGGATATGTGACGCAGGGATGGATAAAGCCGAACTTCCGGTCGGCCTCCCTCCGGCCGTCCCGGCCGGGAGCCACCAGATATTCCCCCGCCAGCCATTTGCTGTGGCAGTAGCCGCAGCCGCCGGCCCGGCAGCGGTTGGGTGCTTTTACTCCCGC
>CALWYY010000074.1 GCA_944385885.1 uncultured Oscillospiraceae bacterium
CGCGCCCGGTCCGGCCCGGGCCCCCGGCGGCCCCCAGGCCGTCGCGCCGACGCTCCCGCTGTCCCCGGATTATGGCGGTGCTCTCATTGATGGTATACTCCCTGGCGGTGAGGCCAACGTGGCCCTCCGCGTTTTGAATGGGTCTCATGAACTTTCCTCCCTTGTACTCAGCGTTCCAGAAATTCTCTGGCTGTCATGCGCATGTGGGGATAGGCCCGGTTCCACTCCTCCAGGGCCCGGCGCTGCTCCCCGGTCAGGCCACCGGCGGCGCTTCCGGCGCCGGAGCCGGTGGAGCGCCTGGCCCGGTCCTCCCGGCGGGCGCCGTCCCGGCGCCGGGTCTCCTCGGCCACCGCCAGATAGTCGCCGTACAGATCCGCCAGGGGCTCCCGGTACAGCCGGGAACCGCAAAACCGGCGGAAGGCGGGATCCCTCTCCAGGCGGACGATGTCCACCTGGGGATAGCGGCGGAAAAACTCCTCGGCGCTGGCGGCCAGGAATGCCGGGTCTCCCCCCTCCTCCGCCGCAGCCGGGGCGGTCTCCCCCTGCGCCCCCTCCGGAACGGTCTCCTCCGGCAAAACGGCCGTTTTTTCCTCTTCCATGTTTCCTCCTATCTCAGTATCGGCGCCGCCCCCGCCGGGTCAGGCGGTGAATAAGCTTCTCTCCCCGGGGCGGGGCGGCCTCCTCCTTGCCCTGCTGCACCCAGTAAACGCAAAACCCCCGCAGGGCGTCGGGAGCATGGGTGATCTCGTGGGGGTCCCGGGCGGCGTCGGAGGGCCTCCTCTCGTCGTAGCGCAGAAGCGGCAGGGTGCGGATGAGATTCACGCAATTTTCAAAGACGCACAGCCCCGCCGAAACCGCCCCGGTCTCGTCCTCCACCGGGCGCAGGCGTTCCCGCACGGCCATCCAGCCCGCCAGCCGGTCGTTGGAGGTACGGGTCAGCCAGATGCCCTGTTCGGCAAAAATATCCGCCACGCTCCGGCCGGTCTCCTGCCGGGCGTTCCACAGATCCGGCGGAGCAAGCCACTCGTATACCTCCGTCCCTGCCGCCAGCTCCCGGAGCCTCTCCGCCGCCTGGGAAATGATCAGCCCCGGGTGGCTCTCCCCCAGATCCCGGCCCTCGTAGACCTCGGAGACCACGTAGGCCCGGCCCCGCGGGTCCACGGCAATCAGATACGCCGCCAGCATGTCCATGCCGTAGTCCATGGTGACGTACCGCCGCCAGCCGGGAGGGACGGAGAAGGGGCGGCAGACATGGAGCCTCCGGTCCCACTCCGTGAAAAACTGCCCGGCAAACACGTCCCAGCTCCCCTCCAGCCAGGCCTTCCGCAGGGCATAGGGCAGGGATTCCAGCCGCCGGACGTACTCGGGGTCCTTCTCCATCAGCACCCGGTTGTCCCGCACCCCGGCGGGGATGAACACATAATCTCCCGGGTCCTCCCCAGCCCGGAAGTCCCGGTCGATGAACAGGCGCTTGACCCAGGCGTGGCCCACGCCCCCGGGGTTGCAGGTGATGTACATCCGTTTGGGGAAATCGTTGACCCCCCGCAGGCAGCCCTTAAAGGTCTGGAACTGGAACTCCGTCAGCTGGGTGGCCTCGTCCAGGAACACACAGTCGAACTCCTGCCCCTGGTACCGGAGAACGTCCCCCTCGTTGTCGCAGTAGCCAAAGTGGATGCGTGACCCGGCCGGAAAGGAAAAGGTCTTGTCCCGGTCCCGATAGAGGGCAATGCCGTCCAGGACGGTCTGCATGGGCCGCACGTGGTTTTCCTCCAGCTCGGCGTAGCTGCGGCGCACCACCAGCACGCGGATGCCCGGGTAGTACAGGGCCAGCAGCACCGCCTTGACCCGCACCGCCCAGCTCTTTCCCCCGCCCCGGGCGCCGCCGTAGGCCACATACCGCTCCCGGGCCGTAAAAAAGAGCCTCTGCTTGTCGTTGGGCGCGAAGGCTAAAAGCCTGTCAGCGGGCATATTCTTCCGACCCGCCCTCAAACAGGACCCGCACCGTCATCCCCTCCGCCTCTTTCCGGTCCTCCACCCCCAGGTACTTGCCGATCTCCATGAGCGCCCGGATGGCGTTGGCAGCGTCAAAGGTCCAGCTGCCGTCCTCCTCCCAGGCACGGGTGGCTTTGTTCCAGACCCGGTGGGGCATGGCCTCCATGCACCGGTCGGCAATCTCCATGAGCCTGGCCTCCACCTGCAACGGGGTGATCTCCCCCTTTTTCGCCCGCGGCATCAGCAGCACCTCCCCTTCCCCGGCAAAAAGTACAGAACCTCCGGGATCCCCTGGAAATCCGCGAACTCCTTTTCCAGAACCGCCTCCGGATCGTCCCGCCACCCTGCCGGGAGCAGGATTGCCTGGCACCGGCCCAGGGCCGCCAGGCGCAGCACCATGCGCAGCTTTTCATCCAGACACCGCACCAGCCGCCCCGGATTGACCGGTGTGTCCCCACAGGCCAGCACCGCCTCCTCCGCCCCAGCCGCCCCCTTCCCCGCCATGTAGATGCGCATACACTCACCTCCCTGGAATGTTCTCAACAATCTGTTGAGTTTACCCGGATTATACTACACAATTTGTTTATTGTCAAGACTTGACTAAATAATTTGTTGACATTTTAAAGGGTTTTCCGTATGATAGTTTTACAGAAAGGGGAGAAGATCCCATGACGGAATACGAAAACTTAGCCCAGCAGCTGCAGGCAGCGCGGCTGGCGGCAGGCAAGACGCAGAACGAGGCGGCCCAGATTCTGGGGTGCACGGCCCAGGCGGTATCCAACTGGGAACGGGGGTACACGCGCATCGACTGTCTCTCGCTGTTCCGGCTTTTGGCCAGCTACGGGGCGGATTTATACGATTTTCTGGAAAAATGCGGGGTAGGCGCCGCCGCGCCGGAGCCGGACCGGACCATGGTGCCGGACACACGGCTGGCGAAGATCTGGAACGGGCTGGGACCGGGGGACCGGGAGAAGCTGCGGCGCATTGCCGGTATTTTGGCGGAGGTGGAGGAGTCGGAGCCGCCCCGGCCGGCCCGGGCCCGGACGCGGGTGATTCCTCTGTACCGGGACCTGGCGGCGGCGGGGCATCCCTCCCCCAACCCCGGGGAGGACTACGACGACTATCCCGTGGCGGCGGACAGCCCGGCGGATTTTGCCGTGCGCATCTCTGGGGACAGCATGGAGCCCTGGATCCGCGACGGGGAGGTGGTCCTGGCCCGGCGGCGGCTGGATCTAAAGGACGGGGACGTGGGGATTTTCTACGCCCGGGACGGGATGGTCTGCAAGCAGTACTGCCAGGACAGCCAGGGCAACACCTATCTATTCTCCCTGAACCGGCAGCGCCGGGAGGCGGACATAACCATTCCCGCCACATCGGACCTGCCGCTGATTTGCTTTGGCCGGGTACTGCTGGAGCGGCGGATTCCTCTCCCGGTGGATTGAAACCGGGGAAAAGTGTGATATACTGATGGGCAGGCCGCCCCGAGACCGGGACGCGGCCGGTGTTTCGGCCTGAGGAAAGGAGCTTAGCTTTGAAACCGTTTAATCGCTGGGTAGACCGCTTCTGCGCGCGCCATCCCCGTTTCGGCGTCGGCAACCTGATCATGTACCTGGTGCTGGGCAACCTGGTGGTGTGGCTCTTCAGCATCATGGACACCACCAATTCTTTCCTGTATTACCTGTACTTCATGCCCTCGCAGATCTTCCGGGGGCAGATCTGGCGGCTGGTGACCTTCATTTTCATCCCCAGCAGCAACGGGATACTGACTCTCCTGTTTCTGTATTTTTACTACTTTATCGGCAGCGCCCTGGAGCGGGAGTGGGGGCCGGTGAAGTTCAGCCTGTACTTTTTCAGCGGCATGCTCTTTACCATTGCCTACGGTCTTGTGATGTACTTTGTCACCGGCCAGGACGTGATGGTGGGCGGGACCTACATCTATCTGTCCATGTTTTTCACCTTTGCCGCTTTCTACCCGGATCAGATGGTACTGCTATTTTTCATTCTGCCGGTAAAGATCAAGTGGCTGGCTTATGTGGACGCAGCGTTTTTTGTCTACGCGGTCTTCACCACCTCGTTCCCCCTGAACCTGCTGCCGGTGGTGGCGGTGCTGAACTTTCTTCTATTTTGCTGGGACATGGTCTTTGGCAGCTTCAGCGCGGCCCGGATGCGGCAGCGGCGCAAGACGGTGGATTTCCGCCGGGCGGCCCACCAGGCCCGGGCCCAGCAGGCGAACAAGCCCTACCGCTTCAAATGCGCCGTGTGCGGGCGCACGGATGTGGACCACCCGGAGCTGGAGTTTCGCTACTGCTCCCGCTGCGCGGGGTATCACTGTTTCTGCCAGGACCACATCAACAACCACATCCATTTCACCGAATAACACAGGAGTTTTTTGACCATGCAGACAAAGAAAACCCGAACCCGCACCTCCTCCGGCCCGATAGTGATCCAGGCGGTGACGCTGGCGCTTCTGGCCGGGGCGCTGATTCTTCTTTTGGCCATGCGGTTTTCGGCCGTGGGCCGGGAGCCGGAACCGGCTGTCCCGGACTCCGCGGCAGGGACGCCGGCCGAGTCCACGCCGGGGGCCGATTCCACCGCCGTGCCGGCTACGGCCACGCCGGAGCCCACCGCCACGCCGGAACCCACCCCGGAGCCGGAGCCGGAGTATTTTACCATCTCCATGGTGGGCGACTGCACCCTGGCCTCCTCCCGGGACAAGAAAGGCTGGGCCATTGCCTATGAGTCGGTGATCAACGGAGACATGTCCTATCCTTTCTCCAACACCGTGGACATCTTTGAGGCGGACGATCTGTCCATTGCCAATCTGGAGTGCACCCTATCCTCCACGGCCCAGGACACCATCGAGTGGTTCGGCTTCAAAGCCGACCCCTCCTACGCCCAGATTCTCCAGGAGGGAAGCATCGAGTTTGCCATCCTGGCCAACAACCACGTGATGGACTACGGGCAGGGCCCCTACGAGGACACCCGGGAGGCCCTGGACGCGGTGGGCATATCCTACGCCGGGGAGGATGAGTGGTACATATACGAGACGGACCGGGGTCTGAAGGTAGGTATCTACGCCATCTACAACCAGCTGACCGGCAACTACCTGGACGGGGTATCCGAGGCGCAGCAGCAGAAAGTCATTGAGGAGAGCCAGGAGATGCTCTCCCAGGCGCTGGAAGAGATGAAGGCGGCGGGGGCGGAATTCACCATTGCCTGCATCCACATGGGCACGGAAGGGTCCTACCGGCCCACGGACGCTCAGACCACCATCAGCCACTACGCCATTGACGCGGGGTACCAGGTGGTTTACGGGAGCCACGCCCACCGGCTGCAGCCGGTGGAGTCCTACAACGGGGGCCTGATCTTCTATAACCTGGGCAACTGGACCTTTGGGGGCCACACCAACCCGGACGACAAGGACTCCGTCATCGCCCAGGTCACCGTCAAGCTGGTAGGCGACACCGCCACCCTGGACGGCTTCCACCTGATCCCCTGCCGCATCAGCACCACCGACGCGGCCAACGACTACTGCCCCACCCCCTATGAGGAGGGCAGCGCGGAGTACGACCGGGCCATGTCCAAGCTGGACGGCACCTTTGAAGGGGCGGACTACAACGTGGATTACAGCGGCATTTTAGCGGCCATGAGCGGCTGACGGTCAAAACCGGAAGCCCTCCTTTCCGGAGGCGCTTCCGGTTTTGTATAAATTATAAATATAGTCTTGCAATCCAGCGCAGGAAGTGGTATAATGCCTTTGTTCTAAAGCAAGAGACCGGAAGAGTGGGCCAAACCCACTCTTTTTGTTGATAAAAAACAATTTGTCAGGATCTGGAAAAAGAGGGATGGCATGAGCAAGATCACGGATACCGTAAGCCGGCTGGCGGCGCCGGTCGCAGCGGAGCTGGGGCTTGAGCTGTGGGACGTAGAATACGTCCGGGAGGCGGGGCAATGGTTTCTGCGGATATACATTGACAAGGACGGCGGTGTAGGCATTGACGACTGCGAGGCGCTGTCCCGGGCTCTGGACCCGATTTTGGACGAAGCCGACCCCATTCCGGACAGCTACGTATTTGAGGTCAGCTCCGCGGGGGCGGAGCGGGAGCTGAAGCGGCCCTCGGATTTTGCCCGGTACACGGGGCAGACGGTGGAGGTGCGGCTATACGGTCCGGTGGAGGGCAGCCGGTCTTTCATCGGGCGGCTGGAGGGCCGGGACGAGGCGGGGCGGGTAAGCCTGACGGCCGGGGACCGGAGGTATGAGTTTGAAAAGGCCCAGGTGGCGCAGGTCCGCCTGCGGATTGTCTGAAATACAAGGGTAAGGAGCATCGAGCCATGAATGCGGAATTTTTTGACGCCATTGCGGACATTGAGCGGGAGAAGGGGATTCCCCAGAAATACATGGAGGAGAAGATCCGCCAGGCGTTGCTGGCGGCCTTCAAGCGGGACAATCCGGAGTGCGAGGACAATGTGGTGGTGGACATCGACTCGGAGCGCAAGACCATCACCATGACCGTGCAGAAGACGGTAGTGGAGGACGAGGACTACGTGGACCCGGCCATGGAGCTGACGTTGGACGAGGCCCGGCGGTACTCCAAGAAGGCGGCGGTGGGGGACGTGGTCTCCATCCCGGTGGAGACGAAGAAATTTGGCCGCATTGCGGCCCAGGCGGCCAAGCAGGTGATCATCCAGGGCATCCGGGAAGCGGAGCGGGGGATCATTTTTGACGAATTCACCTCCAAGGAGCACGAGATCCTCACGGGGGTCGTCTCCCGGGTGGAGCCCCGGACGGGGAGTGTTTCCATCAAGATCAGCTCCAACTCGGAGTTTACCGAGGCCATGCTCTCGCCCAGCGAGCGGATCAAGGGGGAGGTGCTTACCGAAGGGGATCACGTGAAGGTATACGTGGTGGAGGTACGCAAATCCACCCGGGGTCCCCAGGTGCTCATTTCCCGGACCCACCCCGGCCTGGTAAAACGCCTGTTCGAGCAGGAGGTGCCGGAGATCTACGACGGGACGGTGGAAATCCGGTCCATCGCCCGGGAGGCGGGCAGCCGCACGAAGATGGCGGTCTATTCCACGGAACCGGACGTGGATCCCATTGGCGCCTGCGTGGGGCCCAAGGGCGGCCGGGTAGCCAGTATAGTGGATGAGCTGGGCGGCGAGAAGATTGACATCATCAAATACAGCGACGACCCGGAGCAGTATATCGCCTCGGCACTGTCCCCGGCGGAGGTACTGTCCGTGGAGATCTTGGACGAGGGGCGCAGCTGCCGGGTGATCGTGCCGGACAGCCAGTTATCCCTGGCCATCGGCAAGGAGGGTCAGAACGCCCGACTGGCCGCCAAGCTCACGGGCTACAAGATCGACATCAAGCCGGCCAGCGCCGTTTAATGGCCCTCACCCGTCCTTAGGGACGGAACAGACCCGAAGGGAGGCTCCCACTTGCCCAAAAAGACACCCATCCGGCAATGCCTTGGCTGCCGGGCACAGAAGCCGAAAAACGAATTGCTCCGGGTGGTCCGGGGACCGGACGGTACGGTATCCCTGGATTTCCGGGGCAAGCAGCCTGGCCGGGGCGCCTATGTGTGCCGGGACCCCGACTGTCTGAAGAAGGCCGTGCGCTCCCGGGCGCTGGAGCGGGCGCTGGAGGCGCCCATCCCTCCGGAGGTGCTGGAGCGCCTGGCAGCGGAAATGGAGGCGGGCGATGGATAAGGCCATGGAGTATCTGTGCCTGGGCCGGAAGGCCGGGCTGGTGACCACAGGGGAGACCGGGTGCGGCAGCGCTTCGGCAGCCGGACGGATTCGGCTGCTGCTGCTGGCCTCGGATGCGTCGGACAACGCCCGGCGCCGGGCGGAGAGCTTTCTCCG
>CALWYY010000075.1 GCA_944385885.1 uncultured Oscillospiraceae bacterium
TCAAGGCGTTGAGGATGCAGGCCGAACAGGCGCCCAGCAGGGAGCTTGTCTTGCCGGTGACGATACGGCCGTCCGGCAGCTCCAGGCCCATGGCGGGCACGTCCCCGCTGTCCCGGGATTTGTCCAGGGCCGCCTGCACCGCCGGCCGGTCCGCCCCGGAGATGTCCAGCTGGTTCATCAGCAGCTCCAGCTTGAATACGGCGCTCTGCTCCGCCATTCCCTTCCGGTACTCGCAGCTGGTGTTGTACCACCGGCGGATAATCTCTTGCCGGGAGGCCTCCCGGCAGGCCTCGTCGTCGGTGATGCAGAACCCCGCCATGTTTACTCCCATGTCTGTGGGGCTCTTGTAGGGGCACTGGCCCAGGATGCGCTCCAGCATGGCCGACAGGACCGGGAAGATCTCCACGTCCCGGTTGTAGTTCACCGCCAGCTTGCCGTAGGCCTCCATGTGATAGGGGTCGATCATGTTCACGTCCGCCAGATCCGCCGTGGCCGCCTCGTAGGCCAGGTTCACCGGGTGCTTGAGGGGCAGGTTCCAGATGGGGAAGGTCTCAAATTTGGCGTAGCCGGCCCTCTCTCCTCGGGCGTGGTGATGGTAAAGCTGGCAGAGGCAGGCGGACATCTTCCCGCTGCCGGGACCCGGGGCGGTGACCACTACCAGGGGCCGGGTGGTTTCAATGAAATCGCTTTTGCCGAAGCCCTCCTGGCTGACGATGCGGCTCAGGTCCGCCGGGTAGTCGGGGATGTAATACTGCCGGTACACCGGAACGTTCAGAGCGGCCAGGCGTTTGCGGAACTGGGTGGCGGCCTCCTGCCCCCGGCAGTGGGTGATGTATACCCCGCTTACGTACAGCCCGCAGGCCCGGAACGCGTCGATCAGGCGCAGGGCCTCCATGTCGTAGGTGATGCCCAGATCCCCCCGGCGCTTGTTGCGCTCTATGTCGTCGGCGGAGATGACCACAATGACCTCCGCTTCCTCTTTCATCGCCATGAGCATACGGATCTTGCTGTCCGGCCGGAACCCGGGAAGAACCCGGGAGGCGTGGAAATCGTCGAACAGCTTGCCGCCGAATTCCAAATACAGCTTGCCGCCAAACTCCCCGATCCGCTGGCGGATGCGCTGGGACTGGAGCCTTACGTATTGATCGTTGTCAAAACCCAGACGTCTCATATCTCTTCCTCTTCCCGGCCGGTCACACGCCGTAGTGGGCCCCGCCGTTCAGGCAGGAGCAGGCGGTGAGGTATTTCACGGTGCAGCGCACGGCGTCGCTGCGTACCAGATAACTGCGATTACCCGCGCCAAAGTAGATGTCCTGCGGCCCCTGCAGGGCGATCCCGGTGAGGGATGCCAGAGGGATGGTCACCCCGGGCAGCTCCAGCCGGTCCCGGTACAGGCGCATGTCCCCCCGGGCCAGAAACACTGTGTCCTGGGAAAAATGGACCTCCCGGGTCTCCATGTCCGTGTCGGTGAAAATGGGGCCGTCCTCCGCCTGGGCGCACAGCCGGGCGATCTGTTCCTTCTGCCACAGGTTTCCGTCCCGGATGGTATCCCAGGGCAGGCCCTCCCCGGCCAGGAAACCCGTGGGAAGGTACCGGAAAGTCAGGCCGCATTGGGCGCAGGTGACCGTGTCGTCCCGGCTGTGCAGGGTGTGGATCCCGCCGCACCGGGGGCATAAAAACAAAAGCCGCTCCAGATGCTCTGCCAGCTTCCGCCCCCGGAACGGCACCGGCTCCTGCCGCTGCCGGGCGTAAGCGTCCTCCCACAGATCCTCCCGGATGTGGGCGTTGATCTGATCCGGCGTCATGGCCCGGAGCTCCTCCGGCCGGTATACCCGTACTACATGCCCGGTCATCCGGCCCCGGCGCAGGGAGGCGCCGGCCCAGCGGGGATTGGAGAAATACCCTCCCTCCAGCCGGTAGGTCACCAATGACGCACCGCTGGACCGGGCCAGCTTCCCAATGGACGGCAGAAATTCCCCGGTTGTCCCGTCCCAACTGCGGTTCCCTTCCGGGAACAAGCCTACGTTGTACCCTTTCTTCAGCCGCCGCAGCATGGTCATGACCGTGTCCGCCGCCGAGCCGCCCTTTTGCCGGGGAATGGGGTCCTGAAGCCAGCGGATCAGCGCCCCCGCCAGCCGGACCCGGAGGATGTGCTCACTGGTTACAAAGTAAATCTGCTGGGAAAAGCTGCTTCCCGCCAGCATGGGATCCCAGTCTGTACAGTGGTTGCACACAAAAAGAAACGGCCCCTTCACATCCGCCGGCTGGGCGGTGTGGTTGAACCGTATCCGAAGAAGCAGCCGCATGGGGAGCAAAAGCAGCTTCCAGATAAAAACGTGCCGCCGGTGGTGATCCCCGGCCTGGGGTGTGTTCTGTCTCATTCTCTCTCCTTTTCCGGCCTGGCGGCCGGCCCCTCGTCAATCTATTGGGAATTATATAACAGCCGGCGGCATTGTTCAAACAAAACTTGCACAAATTCAAAATCAGCCGCCCACCCGTCCAACGGGAGAGCGGCTGATTGCCGGAATTATGACCGCCTCGGCGCGGCGTTATTCCTCCGTCATGCCGGCCAGAATCTGGGCTTCCGCCACGTACTGCTGGATGAGCCCCTGCTCCTGCATCTCCGCGATCAGCTCGTTGAGATAGGCCACGAACTCCTCGTTGCCCTTCTGCACGGCGCCGGCAAAGCCCGGGTCCTCATAATCGATGCCGATGTCCTGCACCAGCAGATCCGGGTTGGCGCTGACGTAGGCGGTGGATACCAGGCTGTTGGCAAAGATGGCCTCCAGCTTGCCGGTCTTCAGCTCCATGATCAGATCCTGGAACCGGGTCAGGCCCACTACGTTCTCCTCCCCAGCCACGGAAGCGGCCAGATCCATCTGCACCGTGCCGGTCTGGGCGCCCACGGTCTTCCCGGCCAGGTCCTCCGTGGTGGTGTACTTGTCCGCGTCCTCCTGGCGGATCATCACGATCTGCGTGTTGCTGAAAATGGTGTCGGTGAAGTCCACCGCCTGCTTGCGCTCCTCGCTGGGGGTCAGGCCCGCCATTACCAGGTCAAAGTCCCCGTTGGCCAGGCCGATGAGCAGGCTGGTAAAGGACATGTCCACGATCTCCAGCTCTACCCCCAGGCTGTCGGCAAAGTACTGGGCAATGGCGATATCAAAGCCTACGATGGTGTCCTCCCCGTCGATCTTTGTGTGAAACTCATAGGGCGGGTAGTCGGCGGAGGTGCCCAGCACCAGGACGCCCGCCTCCCGGATCTCGTCCATTTTGGTGGGCTCGCCGGTTTCAGCGTCTTCCTCCGGGGCTTCCGTGGCGGGGGCTTCCGTAGCAGGGGCTTCCGTGGCTTCTTCCGCGGGGTCCTCCGGGGTCTCCGGAGCGGCGGTCTGGCCGCAGGCGGCCAGGGCCAGCAGCATGGCAACGGCCAGCAGTATGGCGACGATCTTTTTCATAAAACGGTCTCCTCTCCAAAATTTCTTAACGGTTATGGTTCCGGCCAGGGGGTCCCCGCCGGCGGCCGGGCCGTCCGGCCCGTGGGACGCCTCACTCCCAGAGCGGCTTGTCCCAGAGACGCACCTTCGTGCCAATGCCCGCCTTCACGGCGTTTTTGTACATTTCATAGCCTACCAGAATGTCCAGAGCGCCGATGCCCATGGAGGTGGCAAAGACAAACTGGTCATCCCGGGTGCGGCCCGTCTTGCGGCCCAGGACCAGATCCCCCAGCTCGCTGACGCCGTTCTGATCCAGCTCCCCATTCTGGTAGAGCCGGGTGACGGCCTTCCCCTCGTAGGTGATCATCTGCTTCCAATAGTCGATGCAGATCACGTCCGCCTTGCGCACCACGTCCAGCTCCACCTCGTCGGAGGCCATGGACACCAGGCCGCAGCCGGGGGTGAGCCAGGAGCTGTCCACGAAGGGCCGCCGGGCGGTGGTCTCGGTGACAATCAGCTGGGACTGGAGGGCGGAACCCTTGCTGTCGGAGGTGGGGATGATCTCCACCCCGTACTTTTTGGCGTATTCCGGGCCGTACTCGGCCGCCACCGCCTGGGCCTTGGGCAGGTCCAGATCGCACAGGTAGATCTTCTCCAGGGTGGGGATGGCCTCGCACACGGCCATGACCATGGTCCGGCCGATGACGCCCGCGCCCACCAGGGTCGCGGCCTTGGTGTTGGAGGGGGCGGTGTACTTGGCCAGCAGGCCGCCCACGGCGGAGGTGCGCATGGCGGTGATGAGGGTACCGTCCAGGATGCAGAAGGGCAGCACCGTCTCCGGGTCGCTGAGGATGGTCACGTCAATGCCGTAGGGGATGCCGGGGGTGACGGCGTTCTTTTTGCTCTCGGCCGCCCATTTAATGCCGGCAATGTTCACGTCGCCGCCAATGTAGCAGGGCATGGAGTTGAAGAAAGACTGCCAGTTGTCGTCGTCCGGGATGCGGGTGCGCACCTTGGGCGGATTCTTGATGTGGCCGTTGCCCAGCAGCTGGTAGGTCTTTTCCACCGCAGCCAGCACCTGCTTCATGTCCAGCAGGCCGGCGGCGATCACGTCCTCCTGCTTGAGGAAAAGGATCTCGGAATCAATGGAATGCAGCATGGTTCGTGTTCCTCCGTGTAATATGGTAATATAAACGTTCAGATTTCCTTATGCCGGGCTTATATGGCGTGAATGACCTTGGAAAGAAATTCCTTGGTGCGGGGATTTTGGGGATTTTCAAAAATCTCCTGGGGGCTTCCCTGCTCCAGCACCCTGCCCTCGTCCATGAACAATACACGGGTGCCCACCTTCCGGGCAAAGCCCATCTCATGGGTGACAACCACCATGGTGATCCCCTCGTTGGCCAGCGTCTGGATCACCTGGA
>CALWYY010000076.1 GCA_944385885.1 uncultured Oscillospiraceae bacterium
GTGACGGTCCACTCCATCACCACGGTGGGGGAGCAGAAGCTGTTCATTGACACGGCCGACGCCCAGGCCATGGCGGGCAAGCGGGTCATCATCGTGGACGATGTGATCTCCACCGGGGAATCCCTGCGGGCCATGGAGGAGCTGGTCACGGAGGCCGGCGGGCAGATCGTGGGGAAGCTGGCGGTGCTGGCCGAGGGGGATGCAACCCGCCGGCAGGACATCACTTTCCTGGCCCCCCTGCCTCTCTTCAATCCCGACGGCAGCGTAAAGGAATAAGCGGCAGTCCGGACGGCTCAGGCCGTCCGGCTTGCCGCTCCGGGCGGCTCCGCCGGGACGTATCCCGGGCGGCAGCCCGCCTCAAACCCGCCCGGCTCCCGCCGGGAGAGAAAAACCGGCGCGCCCTCTGCCGGGCGCGCCGTCGTCTTATTGTTCCGGGGCGTCGGCCCGGAGGGCTTGGAAAAAGTCCCGGAGCACCCCGGCACATTCCTCCCGGAGCACCCCGGCGTATACCCGGGGCCGGAACCCGTAGTTTTCGCTGAACAGGTCGATAACGCTGCCCAGGGACCCGCTCTTTTCCTCCCGGGCCCCGAACACCACCCGGGGGATCCGGGCGTTCCAGATCGCCCCGGCGCACATGGGGCAGGGCTCCAGGGTCACGTACAGGGTACAGTCCTCCAGCCGCCAGTCCCCCAGGGTCCGGCAGGCCTGGCGGATGGCCTCCACCTCCGCGTGGGCGGTGGCGTCCCTGGCCTCCTGGCGCCGGTTCCGGCCCCGGCCCACCACCCGGCCGTCCCGGTGCACCCCCACGCAGCCTACCGGGATCTCCCCGGCCTCCGCCGCCTCCCGGGCCAGCGCCAGGGCCTGTCTCATATACTCTTCCTGTCTGGAGGTTTCCATGCTATCCGTTCTCCTTATCGGCGTCTCCCTATCCATGGACGCCTTTGCCGTGTCGGTCACCAACGGCCTGACCATCCGGGATTTCCGGCCCCGCCACGGGCTGTGGATGGGCCTATATTTCGGCCTGTTCCAGTGCCTTATGCCTCTGGCGGGCTATTTCCTGGGCAGCACCGTCTCCGGGTACGTATCCGCCCTGGGGCCCTATGTGAGCTTCCTTCTCCTGGCCTTCATTGGCGGGAAAATGGTCTGGGAATCCCTCCAGGATGGGGATGCCGCCGGCATGATGCACCTGTCCCACCGGCGGCTGCTGGCCCTGGCCTTTGCCACCAGCATCGACGCCCTGGCCGTGGGGGTGTCCTTCGCCTTCTCCCCGCCGGCTATGGGTACCCCCGCCGCCTGCCTGCTCATCGGCCTGTGCACGTTCTGCCTGAGCTTCGCCGGCGCCCTGGCCGGCAGCCGGGTGTCCGGCCTGCAGCCCAAAAAGGCGGAGCTGGCCGGCGGCTGCGTGCTTATCGCCATCGGGCTGAAGCTTTTGCTGGAGGGCCTGCTGGGCTGACCGGCCGCCCCAGGCCCCGGCGCCGCCCCGCCCATAGACCTCCGCCCCCTGCCGGTTCCGCAGGGGGCGGTTTGTCGGTTTGCGGCCGCCGGCGGGCCCGGGCTCATTCCAGACCCGGGCCTGCCGGCATAGTATGGCGGGGGTGGTGTTTTCTATGGAGGATTGGAGTCTGCCGGCGGGGCTGACCGCCCTGGCCGTGGCCATTGCCCGGGAGGTGCCGGATCCCAACGACCTGGCGCTGCTGTCGGCTATGCTGGTCCAGCTGGGAGATACCCTGGCCACCCTGGCGGCCAGCCAGGCGGTCTGCCAGGCCCGGCAGGGCCCGCTTACGCCTGGGCCGCGGTGATAATGGCCATCTTGTACACCTCGTCGGCGTTGCAGCCCCGGCTCAGGTCGTTGATGGGGGCGTTCAGGCCCTGCAGGATGGGGCCGTAGGCCGCAAACCCGCCCAGGCGCTGGGCAATCTTGTAGCCAATGTTGCCGGCCTCGATGCAGGGGAAGATAAAGGTGTTGGCGTATCCCGCCACCGGGGACCCGGGGAACTTCAGCTGCCCTACCACCGGGGATACGGCGGCGTCAAACTGCATCTCCCCGTCCAGAGCCAGCTCCGGGGCCAGCTCCTTGGCAATGGCGGTGGCCTCCTGGCTGAGCTTGACCGTGCCGCCCTTGCCGGACCCCTTGGTGGAGAAGGAGAGCATAGCCACCTTAGGATCAATGCCGAAGAGGGCGGCCGTCTTGGCGGTCTCCACCGCCACCTCCGCCAGCTTCTGGGCGGCGGAAAGGGTCACGTTGCCGTCCTTGTCCACGGAATCCTCATAGGAGATGTTGATGGCGCAGTCGCCCATGGCCAGCAGCTCCCCCTCCCGCTCCAGGATAAAGCAGGAGGACACCAGATGGGCGCCGGGCCGGGTCTTGATCAGCTGCAGGGCCGGGCGCACGGTGTCGGCGGTGGAGTAGGTGGCGCCGCCCAGCAGGGCGTCGGCCACGCCCATCTTCACCAGCATGGTGCCGAAATAGTTGCCCTTTTTCAGGTTCTCCCGGCATTCCTCGGGGGACATTTTCCCCTTGCGCAGGGCCACCATGGCCTCCACCATCTCGTCCATGCCCGGATAGGTCAGCGGGTCCAGGATCTCCAGCCCGGCGATGTCAAAGCCGCCCTTCTCCGCCGCGGCCTGTACCTGGGCCGGCTCCCCTACCAGCACCGGGGTGAGAAACCCGCCGGCCTTCAGCTTCGCGGCGGCTTCCAGGATACGGGCGTCGGGGCCCTCGGTGAAAACGATGCGCCGTGGGGTCTGCCGGAGTTTCTCGATGAGTTTGTCAAACATATCTCCTTGCCTCCAGATTGTAATCTATGGTATTCCCTCCGTTTATACTATCATCAATCGGGGAAAAGTCAACCTTTACAACGGCCCCGGGGATGGATATAATACTGCTTGTAATCAGCGAAAGGGAGGGGTATCCATGGCACGAAGTTTTTCCCAGACCATGTCGGCCCTGCGCCGGGAGCGGGGCCTGTCCCAGCGGGCGGCGGCGGCGGACCTGCGCATCAGCCAGGCCCTTTTGTCCCACTACGAGAACGGTGCTCGGGAGCCGGGTTTGGACTTTCTGTGCCGGGCCTGCGAATACTACGGCGTAACGGCGGATTACCTGCTGGGGCGTACGGATACGGACGCCGCCGCCGGGACGGGCACGGCCAAGCTGCGGGAACTGGTGGAGGAACTGCGGGCCCTCACCGCCCGAGGGGAAAAGGCGCTGGAGGAGCTCTGACATTCCGCCCCTCCCGCCGGCCCTACCTCATCCCTCCGGGAAATCCCGGGAAAAGGAGCACTGTATGATCGACCAGAACCACATCCGGAACTTTTCCATCATCGCCCACATCGACCACGGCAAATCCACCCTCTCCGACCGGCTCATCGAGCTGTGCGGGGCGGTGGAGCAGCGGGAGATGTCCGACCAGATCCTGGACAACATGGATCTGGAGCGGGAGCGGGGCATCACCATCAAGGCCCGGGC
>CALWYY010000077.1 GCA_944385885.1 uncultured Oscillospiraceae bacterium
CAAAGGCGCCGCCCACGTCCCGGAACCCGGCCTGTTCCATCCGGGCGCGCACCGGCTCCGCCTGGCCCTCGCCCACCTCCAGAATAAGGCAGCCGCCGTCCGATAAAACGGACTGCCACCGGTCCAGAATGGCGTCGTAGAAATCCAGGCCGTCCTGGCCTCCGTCCAAAGCCAGCATGGGTTCCCAGTCCCGGACGGAGGCGTCCAGGCTCTCCAGTTCACCGGTGGGGATATAGGGGGGATTGCTGACCACCAGGTCAAACTGGCCCATGGGAAGGGGAGGGCCCTGGCGCACGTCCGCCTCCAGGCAGATGCATCGGGGTGCCAGACGGTTGAGGGAGACATTTTTCCGGCACAGGGCCAGGGCCTGGGGGCTGATATCCGCCAGGACCACCCGGGCGGAGGGGATCTGCCGGGCCAGGGCGCAGCCGATGCACCCGCTGCCGCAGCACAGATCCAGGATCCGCGGGCTGGCCCCGCCATCCCGCAGCAGGCCGAGCGCCGTACTCACCAGCACCTCCGTATCCATCCGGGGGATCAGTACGGAGGGGCTCACCAAAAAGGGAAGGCCGAAAAACTCCCAGAATCCGGTAATGTAAGCCAGCGGCTCGCCGGTCAGGCGCCGGGCGGTGAGTTCAGCGGCGTATCGTTCCGTCTCCGGGGGGGCGTAGCTGCCCAGGCGGGCCACCAGCGCGGCCTCCGCCAGGCCCGCGGCGTGGGCGGTGATGCGCCGGGCCTCCAGGGCATATTCCCCGATCCCCTGCTGTTTCAGCAGGCGCCGGACGGTGAGGTATACATCGTTATAGGTTCGGGCCATGGAGGCACCCCTCTCACCAGGCATCGGAGCCCTTTTCCTCGGGGATCACCAGCTGCAGCGCCCGAATGGCCACCTCCAGCATGGAGTCGTCCGGCTCGGCGGTGGTAAGCCGCTGCAGCGCCTTGCCGGGGGCGGAGACTGCCCGGGTCAGCCAGTTGTCCCGGCGCCCGGCCCATTTGATCACCTCATAGCTGATGGCCACCACCAGGGGGAGAAGAAGGAGGTGCAGGCCCATCCGGGCCAGAGTACTCTCCGTACGCACCAGAGAGAAGACCAGGATGCTGATGAGGATCACCAAAAACAGAAAGCTGGTGCCGCACCGGGGATGGAAGCGGGATTGCTTCCGGGCGTTTTCCACCGTCAGAGGCAGCCCCGCCTCATAACAGAAAATGGTCTTGTGCTCCGCCCCATGGTACATCCACACGCGCCGGATATCCCGGAGCCGGGAGCAGGACCACAGGTAGGCCAAAAAAATTGCCAGCCGGATAATACCCTCCGCCAAGCCGCGCCAGACGCCCAGCGAGCCCGCCGCCCGGCCCAGAAGCCCCGCCAGAAAGGTGGGCAGCAGGGCGAACAGCGCCACCGCCAAAAGGATGCCCAGCACCACGGCGATATAGACAATGGCCTTTTCCGCCGTTTCGTCCGAAAAATGCTGCCGGAGCCACCGCTCAAACCGGTCCGGCTCTCCCTGCTGCTCCTCAGGCAGCTGTTCCGCCGACCAGGTGAGGGCCTTGACCCCTTTGACCATGGAGTCGAGAAAGTTGACTACGCCGCGGATCAGGGGCAGGCCCATCCAGGGATGCCGTTCCTTGATCAGGCGCAGAGGCTCCACCTTTTCCACCAGGGTACCGTCCGCTTTCCGGCAGACCACCGCCTGCCGGTCCACGCCCCGCATGAGGATGCCCTCCATAAGCGCCTGGCCGCCGATGCTGGTGCGGAAACAAGCGGCGCCGGAATCGTGTTTGGACATGAGAATCTCCTTTGCAAAGAACTGGGGAAGAGCGAAAGCACAGCCGGCACTTACTCCCGCAGGGGGAGGGTTACCGTGACCAGCACCCCGCCGCCGGGGGCGTTGGCCACAGTAAGGCGGCCGTTGTGGCGGTTGACGATCTCATCGCACACAGCCAGGCCGATACCGCTGCCGCGCTCCCGGGACGAGCCTTTGTAAAACTTGTTTTTCACCAGGGGCAGCTCCGCCGGCGGGATCCCGGGGCCATGGTCCCGTATGGTTACGGATACGGAGGAAGCCCCCTGCCGGATGGCCACCTCAATGCGTTTGCCGCTGCGGCCGTATTTGCAGGCGTTGTCCAGGATGTTCAGAAATACCTGGGCCAGCCGCTCCGGATCCCCGGGGATGGCCGGGATGTCCTCCTCCGGTGGGGAGTAGGAAACCTCCAGGCCCTCATGGCGGAACAGCTCGTTGTAGGTGTAAAGAGAGTCCTCCACCAGGGAGGGGAGATCCACCGTCCCCACGTGGAGAGTGAAGCGCCCGTCCTGGATGCGGGTAAATTCCAGCAGCTCCTCCACCATTTTTGTCAGACGGCCGGCCTCCCGGGAGATAATCTCCACCCCCCGGCGGGAGTCGCCCTGGATGGCCTCGTCATAGCCCAGGGTCTCGCTCCAGCCGGTAATGGCGGTCAGGGGGGTGCGCAGCTCGTGGGAGACGCTGGAGATGAACTCCGTCTGCACCCGCTCTGCCTGGCTGAGCTTTTCGGACATATGGTTGATGGCGTCGGTCAGGTCCCCGATCTCGTCATTGTACTGTTTTTTTACGTGGGCGCCGTAACTGCCTTCGGCAATGCGCCGGGCCACGCCCGTCAGGGAGACGATAGGCTCTGTGATCGTGCGCAGGAAGTAAAGATTAGAGAATACCACCAGGGCCAACACCGCCAGCCCCACCCCGGAGGAGACCACAGCGGCCCGGGACACAGCCCGGCGCACCAGCTTAAGGCTGGTTACATACCGCATGACGCCAACCACGCTCCCGTCGGAGGCGGAGAGGGGGGCGGATACCGCCATTACCCGTTCTCCAGTACCGGCCTGCTTTCCCTGCCAGGAGCTGACCCGGCCGGTGCGGATGGCGGATTCAATGTCGTCGGAGCCAGCAATGGATCCGGCGGAGATGCCGGCGGAGGAGACCTCCACCCGCCCCCGGGTGTTGACAAACTGCAGCTCTAAGCTGTCCCGGTCCTCAAAGCTCTCCGCGTAGTTGTAGGCGCTCTGGTAATACTCTGCGTAGGTGCGGGAGACGTAGTTGGTAAAGTAGTCGGACGCGGCTTCCGCTTTGGCTTCCAAAGCCGAGCGCATGGCG
>CALWYY010000078.1 GCA_944385885.1 uncultured Oscillospiraceae bacterium
GGAGCTGGAGGATTTGATCGGGACGTTCCGGGAGGAGCGGGGCCTGACAGAGGAAAACTTCAGCGTGGCCTATTGCTACACCGGTACCGGCGAGACCTGGAGCTGGAACGGGGACCGGTTCTTCCCCGGCGCCAGCCTGTATAAGCTCTCCCTCATGATGGGCCTCGCCCGGAAGGTATCCTCCGGGGAGCTCAGCCAGGAGGACGAGATCTACGGCATGGACATCTCCTACATAGAGAAAATGAGCCTGACCTATTCCCATAATGAGATCTCTGAGATGATGATCGGCTATTTCGGCCCGTTCCGGGAATACCGCCTCATGCAGGCGGAGCTGGCGGGAGTGCCGGAGGAGGAACTGCCGGAGGAATATTTTTCCAACAACATTTTTTCCGCCAATTTCATGTTAGGGGTATTGGAAACGCTGTATAACGACCCGGCCACCTACCCCAACGTCATCGAGTGTCTGCTGGAGGCCCAGCCGGAGCACTATTTCCGGCTCCGCCTGGAAGGCCAGTACGACGTGGCCCAGAAATACGGCGGCGGAGACCATTATCTGCACACCGCCGGGATCTTATATACCCCCACCCCCTGCCTGGTCGTGGTAATGACCTACTACGTTTCCAACGCGGAGGCCGTGATCGGCGACCTGGCCCAGATGCTGGCGGATTACTCTCTCACGCTGGATCAGCGGGCGGACCAGCGGGAAGAGGAGGCCCGGCTGCAGGCCGAAGCGGAGGCGGAGGCAGCCCGGCTGGAGGAGCAGGCCCGGCGGGAAGAGGAAGCCCGCCAGAAGGAACAGGCCCGGCTGGAGGAGCAAGCCCGCCTGGAGGAGGAGCGGCAGGCCCGGGAGGAGCTTCAGCAGCTGGTCCAGCAGTCCCAGGAGGAGGCCCGGCTGCAGGATGGCCTTGTCATGGAACGGGTTATGTTTTGTCTGGTGATCGTTCTGTTCCTGCTGCTGGTGGCGTATTTTTGGAGGAAGTTCCGGCGGCGGGGTTCCTGAGACCGTTTTTCCCCGGCCCGCGGCTTTTCCCGGCTGCGCGCCGGGCGGCTGAAGCCTCCGTGGCGCTGGTCCTGCCGGAGCCCTGGGCAAGCGAAACCCCCTGGGAGGCGGTACAGCCGCCTCCCAGGGGGTTTTCCTATGGTGGTTCGTTATTTTTCCGCTTTCATAGCCAGATAGGCGTTGATAAACCCGTCGATATCCCCGTCCATGACTGCGTTGATGTTGCTGTTTTCATATCCGGTGCGGGTGTCCTTGGCCAGGGTGTAGGGCATAAAGACGTAGGACCGAATCTGGCTGCCCCATTCGATCTTCATCTGCACGCCCTTGATATCGGAGATCTTCTCCAGATGCTCCCTCTCCTTGATCTCCGCCAGGCGGGCACGAAGCATCTGCTTGCAGTTTTCCAGGTTTTGAAAATGGCTCCGCTCCACCTGGGACGATACCACGATTCCCGTGGGAATGTGGGTCAGGCGCACGGCGGAGGAGGTCTTATTTACCTTCTGGCCGCCGGCCCCGGAGGACCGGAATACATCCATCTTGATGTCCTCGTCCCGCAGCTCGATCTCCCCGTTGTCCTCCTGGATCTCGGGCATGACCTCCACAGCGGCAAAGCTGGTGTGACGCCGGCCGGAGGCGTCGTAAGGGGATATGCGCACCAGACGGTGCACCCCGTTCTCGCTTTTCAGGTAGCCGTAGGCGTTTTCTCCCTCGATCTTTATGGTGGCGGATTTGATTCCCGCCTCCTCCCCGTCCAGGTAGTCCAGAAGGGTGTATTTGTAGCCGTGGCGGTCGCTCCACATGGTATACATGCGGTAGAGCATCTGGGTCCAGTCCTGGGCCTCCGTGCCGCCTGCCCCCGCGTGGAAGGTTAAAATGGCGTTGTTGGCATCGTACTCCCCCGTCAGGAGGGTGGAAAGGCGGGTGGACTCCAGCGCCTGGGCAAAGGAGGTAAAGTCCCGGGTCAGCTCCGGCAGCAGGGAGGCGTCCTCCTCCTCCAGAGCCATCTCGCATAGGGTGTATAGATCCGTCCACTGCCCGGAAAGGCGGGCGTAGTTTTCGCACTTGCCCTTGAGCTGCTTGATGCGCTGCTGCACCTGCTGGGAGTGGCGCACGTCGTTCCAAAACCCGTCCTGGGCGCTCTCCTCCTCCAGCTCTGCTACCTCCCGCTCCGCCTCCTCCAGATTCAGCGCCTGGCGCAGAGAGTCCAAAGTGGGCTTGAGACCGGTGAGTTTTGCCTTGTATTCCTCAAATTCCAGCATGTTTTCCTTCAGTCCTTTAAAAAAGTGCGTAGGTATTATATACAAAATCCATGGAAATGTAAAGGGCGGAAATCTCACCTTTCCCCCTTTTATTCTGGCAATTCTGTGTTATACTTTTCTTGGACAGGTGCGAGACCCAAGAGCACAATACAGAGACAGAAAGGTGATTCAAGTGATCTCACACGGTAAAGAGGTAAAGGTTTTTGCCGGCAACGCAAACATCGCCCTCGCTTCCAGCATTTGCGACCAGCTCCACAAGCCCCTTGGCAAAGCGGACGTAAAGCATTTCGCGGACGGAGAATGTTCCATCTCCGTGTATGAGCCGGTTCGCGGTGCCGATGTCTTTATCGTGCAGCCCACCTGCAAGCCCGTCAACGACCATTTGATGGAGCTATTGATCATGATCGACGCCATGCACCGGGCCTCCGCCGGGCGCATCACCGCTGTCATTCCTTATTTTGGCTACGCCCGCCAGGACCGCAAAGCCAAAAGCCGGGATCCTATCTCCGCCAAACTGGTAGCCAACCTCATTGAAGCCGCCGGGGCGGACCGGGTACTTACCATGGCCCTGCACGCCAACCCGATCCAGGGGTTCTTCGATATCCCCGTGGACAACCTCCGGGGCGCCCCCCTGTTTGCCAACTACTATCTGGAGAAATTCGGCCGGGGCAACCCCGATGTGATGGTGGTCTCCCCCGATGTGGGCAGCGTGGCCCGGGCCCGGCAGTTTGCCATGAAGCTGGACATGAACCTGGCCATTGTGGACAAGCGCCGGGAGGTGGCCAACAAATCCGAGGTCATGAATATCATCGGCAATGTGGAAGGCAAAACCGTCATCCTCCTGGACGATATGGTGGATACCGCCGGTTCCCTCTGTGGGGCGGCCAAGGCCCTCATGGAGATCGGCGGCGCCAAGGAGATCTACGCCTGCGCTACCCACGGCGTCCTCTCCGCCCCCGCCCTGGAGCGCATCGAAAACAGCTATATCAAGGAGCTGAAGCTCTGCGACACCATCCCCTACCCCAGCGACCAGCCCAGGCTGGCCAAGATCGACTATGTGTCGGTGGCGTCCCTATTTGCCGAGGCCATCGAGCGCATTTACGAGGAAGTTTCCATCTCCTCCCTGTTTGAGTGATCCATGTTTTTTGGCAGAAGCAGCGGCGGCGTCCAATGGCTGGTGGTCTTTCTGGGAAATCCCGGGCCGCGGTACGATTTTACCCGCCACAACGCCGGCTTTCTGGCGGCCGACGCCCTGGCCGCCCGGCACCAGATAAAGATCAACCGCCTGAAATGCCGCGCCCTGACGGAACGGTGTTCCCTGGGTGGGGTGAATGTCCTGCTGGCAAAGCCCCAGACCTATATGAACCTGTCCGGGGAGGCGGTGCGCCCCCTGGCAGACTACTACAAGATCCCCCCGGAGCGCGTCCTGGTGGTATCCGATGAGGTGGCGCTGCCGGTGGGCAAGCTCCGGCTCCGGCCCGGAGGCAGTGCCGGCGGGCATAACGGACTCAAAAGCATCATCCACACCCTGGGCACCGACCAGTTTCCCCGGCTGCGGATCGGCGTGGGAGCCCCGCCTCACCCGGAGTATGACATGGCCGACTGGGTGCTGTCCACCTTCCAGGGCCACGACGCCCAGGAGATCCGCCTGGCGGCCTCTCGGGCGGCAGAGGCGGTGGAGTGCTGCGTGACCCAGGGCCTGGACAAGGCCATGAACCTGTATAACGGCTAAGACGGTAAGATAAACGGGCGTCCCGGATAATCCGGGGCGCCCGTTTGCGGTGCCACGGCCCGCGGCTTTAGGCGGCTGCTGGTTTGCGGCATTTTGTTGCCCGCCGTGGTTAGCCGGGCCGGCCGGGCGTTTTCGAAAGTTGGCGCTCCGCCCGCCTGTCCAGCGGGATGGCAGGCAGACGCGGGGCCGGGTGTGCGCTCTCTTGTTTTGGCCCTGGCCTTTGCCCGCCCCGCGCTTTGCCGCAGGCCGGAGTCCGGGAAAAGATCTCGGGTTTGCCTCCTTCAGCCTCCCGGACAGCAGGCAGGCGGTATGCTCCCTCGCTGGGAGCATACCGCCGCGTAACGCGTCAATACAGCCACGGTGAAAACATCGCTTTTCCCCTACCCCCGGCTGGCCATAACGGCCTCGATCTCCTCCACGGTCCTGGGGAATGCCAGGGACAGGTTCACCGCCCCGGCTTCTGTGATCAGGATGTCGTCCTCAATGCGCACGCCGATCCCTTCTTCCGGGATATACAGCCCCGGCTCCGCCGTGATCACCATGCCTGGGCTCAGGACCGATTGCCGGTCCGTACGCAGGTCGTGGGTGTCCAGTCCCAGGCTGTGGCTGACACTGTGGTAATAGTAATCGTCCACCGTTTTCCCTCCGGCTGCCAAGCCGAGGTCCTCCAACCGGGAGGCGTAATAGTCTTTCACCAGGCCATTCAGGTCCCGGAAGGTCATGCCCGGCCGGGCTCGGTCTATCACGATCCGCTGTGCTTCCAGTACGGTATTGTAAATTTCCTTCTGCCGGGGCGTAAATGTCCCGTTGACAGGGAACGTGCGGGAGATGTCGGCGCAGTAATGGTCCCAGGCCGCCCCCAGATCCACCAGCACCAGTTCCCCGTCCCGTACCGGCTGGTCGTTGCCTGTATAGTGGAGTGTGGCGGCCCGGGCGCCCCCGGCCACGATGCTGGGAAAGGCGTGCTCCCGCACTCCCTGCTTCATAAGAGCAAAATCAAACGCCCCCTCCAGTTCACGCTCGTTTACCCCTGGGTAGGCGTGGCGCATCATGGCCTCCAGGGCGATATGGGTGACCTTTTGCGCCTTTTCCATCCGGTGGAGTTCCTCCGGGGATTTGATACAGCGCATAGCCGCCAGCCGGCCGCTCACGTCCTCCACCACCGCGTAGGGGTATTCCCTGCGTATCCGGTCCGCCAGTTTGTGGGCGGGGGTGTCTGCCTGGCCCTCCTTGTACCGCCAAAGGTCCAGATATACCCGGACCGGGCCTACGCCCCGGCTGCGGTCCAGGAACCGGTGCACCGATCCTGAGTGCCGTTCCAGCGGCAGGACCGTTTCCACCCCGCTGATCCCGCCGGCCTCCTCCGGGCGCATCCGGCCGCCCACCCATTTGGCCAGGTACTCGTCGTAGGGCTCAATATACAGCGCTTGGCTTGTCCGGCCTGATACGTCTTTCTCCAGCACCAGGGCCATATTCTCTCTCTCCAAGCCGGTTAAATAGTAAAAATTCCGGTCCACGGAAAACGGGTATTCCTCGTCCAGGGAACGCATGGGCGCCTGGCCGGAGAAAAGGCACACCAGGCAGGGCCCCTGGACCTCTTCCATCAGCCGTTCCCTGCGCAGCCGGTACTGTTCTTTCATGAGGCAAATCCTCCTTTTTTGTATTGTTCCCGCCCAGCGGCGGCATTTCCGGGCCCGTCCCGACCGGCACGTGCTGCCCCCGGGCCGGATAACGCAGCGTTTTCCGGCCCTTGCCCCGGACAGGTCCGCCTATTTCCAAAGGCAGCCTATCTTCAATCAGGGCCGGTCCGGAGCGGTCTTTTCTTGAGCGGCCGCCTCCCCGTCCAGGCGGCTCAGGAAGGATACCACATGCTGTGCCAGCAGAAGTCCTGCCGTTGCCGGCACCCACGCCAGGCTGCCCGGCACGCTCCTCCGACCGGGTGGCGGCTCCTCCCACTGTCCGGCCTCCGCCGGCGGCTCCGGGCTGAACACCACCGGCAAATGGATGATCCCCCGGCGGCGCAGCTCCCGGCGCACCACCCGCGCCAGCGGGCAGCCGCAGGTCTTCCCGATGTCCTCCAGGCGCAAAAGCTGGGCGTCGCGCTTGTTGCCCGTGCCCAGGGCCGACACCACCGGGATTCCCCGGCCCGTCGCCTCGGCAATCAAGTCCACCTTGCAGGATACCAGGTCCACCGCGTCCACGATGTAGTCATACGCCCGGTCAAAAAAAGCATCCCGGGTATCCGGACCGTAGCGCAGCACTCTCCCGGAAACCCGGCAGTCCGGAGCAATGTCCTGTACCCGGCGGGCCATGACCTCCGCCTTCGGCTGGCCCAGAGTGGACTCCAGCGCGCACAGCTGCCGGTTGATGTTGCTCCGGGATACCGTGTCTCCGTCCACCAGTACCAGCCCCCCTACCCCCGAGCGGGCCAGGGCTTCCGCACACCAGGAGCCGACACCCCCCAGCCCCAGCACCGCCACCGTGCTGCGTTTCAGCCGCTCCATGGCGGGCCGGCCCAGAATGGCCTCCTGCCGGCAGAACCGTTCTTCCATTCCCTTCCCTCCAAAAAACGCGGCGGACCATGCCGCCGCGTTCCCGTTTATTGTTGCCGTCCGCCCGGTCAGGACATCACGTAGCGGAACATGAAGGTGCGCTGGCTGGTGTACGGCTCAGTCACGGCCTCGCAGGCCGCCGTGTAGTCCTCCTGCCGAAGAGCGGAATCCGCCAGCTGCCGGCTGTACAGTTCCCCTTCTCCCACAAAGTACACCAGGTGGTATCCGGCGTAAGCCGAACTCTCCCCGTATACAATGTCATAGTCCCCCGGTTCGTGGCCGGCAAAGCAGAAGGCGTCAAATTCCTCCACCATCTCTCCCCGGTGGATGTTTTCGTATAGACCGCCCGTAGTGGTAGAGGCCGTATCCTCGCTCTTAAGCGTTGCCAGCGCCGAGAAGCTGTCCTCCGTAGGATCCCCGGCCAGCCACTCGTCCCGGAGAGCCACGATCTCGTCGTAGGCCGCCTGCTTCTCCTCGTCGGAGTAGGTCCCATCCCCGTCCGTGTCCTCCACCTTCACAAGGATGTGGCGCACATTCACAGTGGGATAATCGCAGGTCTGTACCCCCTGCACGTATACCACGTACCAACCGGCGCTGCTCTCGTGGGAGAAGACGTACCCGTCTGCCAGGTCCTCCTGGGTCACGCTTCCGTCAAACTGGGACAGGAAGGAGGACTGGGCCAGGGAGGTTTCCGTGGGGGCGCCGCCGGTGACTTCCTCCACCGCGGCCTGGAACGCTTCCAGGTCCCCGCCGTCCCAGGTGTCCAGGATCGTCTGGGCGTTTCCGGCGGCGGTGGCCATGGCTGTCTCCTGGTCGATTCCCGCCTCCTCGTCCGCCGAGCCGGACAGGTATGCGTAAGCATACTCCACCTGGTCGTAGCTGGCGGCGTTCTCCTGGTAGTAGGCGTCCTTTTCCTCGTCGGTGTAGGTAAAGCTGTCGTACAGGTCGCTCAGATACTGACTGACAATTTCATCCCGGGCCATGTTCTCCCGCACGTTGGCCTCGTTGTTACCGGGGCCGAAGTTAACGGCCAGGAACGCGTCCAGAGAACCATAGCCGGAGGCATACAGCTCATAATTGCTGATGGCGCTGTCGATGTTGGCCTGCCCTTCCTCGGTGAGGGTATACCCCTCCGCTATCGCTGCGTCGTACAGGGCCGTCATATCCCGCATGTTTGCCTCTGCCACATCCTCAAAATACTCCGCCCAGGTTCGGCCTGTATCGTCCAGGGGGTAAATCTGTTCATCCAGGGGCAAGCTGGTGTCCAGAAAATAGCTGAGATAGCTGGACGTGCTCTGAGAATAGCTCATATAGGCCGTCTGATAATAATAGTTTACGTCCGCTACGGTGTAGTTGGTATCGTTCACCTTCAAGGCGGTCAGCCCGTCTACAAACAGCCGGGAGTTAACAAAAATCACCAGGGCCGCCAGCAGAACAATAATCACGCCCACAATGATATATCTGGCACGGCGGCGGCGTTCTTTTTTCTGCTGCTCCAGGGCGGCTCGCTCCTTAGCGGTCGGCCCCTCCTGCCGCTCGCGGGCACGGATCTGTTTTTCCTTGGATGCACCCATTTTCCTCTTCCTTTCCACAGGGTTGCTTATGACTGGTTGATTATATACTAAAGGCTCTGTCGTTTCAAGCCCTTTTTATCAGCCGCTCCCGGATGGCCTCCACCGCTCCGGGGTCCGTGCCGCAGGCTGCGGCAAAACCTTCCGCTCCGCCGTACTCTCTCTCCAGCTCGTCCAGCACCAGGCGGATGTTCTCCGGCGCCGTGGAAAAGAACGGGCTGGACAGCTCCCGGTCCCGGAAATCCGGGATCATCTCCCGCATCCACCGGTACACGTCTCCCAGGTAGATCTGGCTGACGGCATAGTCGGCTTCGATGTCCTCCCGGGGCACCCCGCACAATCCCAGCAGCAGCGCCGCCAGCAGCCCCGTGCGGTCCTTGCCAGTAAAACAGTGGAACAGGACCACCCCCTCCGAGGCCGCCAGCAGTTCCAGCACCTGTTTTACCCAGGGATGGTTGCCCTGGAGCATGCGTATGTACTCCTCCCCCCAGGAAAACTGCCGGTCAAACGCCGATACGCCGCCCGGCCGGTCCCGGACCGCCGCCGCCTTCACTCCCAGCACCGGCACGGAGCGGTAGGTCAGCCAAGGCTCGTCCCGCAGCTCATCGGGGAGCTGCCCCGCTTCCTCGGCCTCCCGCAGGTCCACCACCGTCGTCAGCCCCAAATCGCGCAGGGCCCGCCTGTCTTCCCCAGTAATCCCCCGGGGCAAGTCGCTCCGGATAAACACGCCAAACCGGGTCACCCCGCCTCGGGCGGGATGCCCTCCCATGTCTCGGGCATTGCGCAGACCCGTAAATATATACCGCCGGGCTGTCTTTTCCAATTGACTCCACCTCACAAAAACGTCTGGAGCGATTGTACCACACTTTTTTGCAAATTGGTAAACGGTTTGTGAATCCAGCCACGAATCCGACTATTTTCGACAGGACTGCGTGGGAAAAGCTGTGGGTTTGTGGAAAGGCTCCGGTCTTGTCCGCAAGAAAAAATTGTGATATACTGGGTAAACTTCCAGTATGGCGCCGGGATGGACGTTCCCGCTCCCCGGGGATGGCCGAAGCCCCGGAGTCCCCGCCGGCGCTGGCCGGGTATCCGGCAGAACACAGAAAGAAGCGTGATAGTATTTATACAACGGAAAATCAAAACCTCCGGCTGGCCGTGCTCATCGATGCGGACAATGTGCCGCGCAACAGCCTTAAATCCGCCATGGAGGAAATCGCCATCTACGGCACTCCCACCATCAAACGCATTTACGGGGATTGGACCAGTCCTAACATCGCCGGCTGGAAGCAGTCCCTGCTGGAGAACGCCGTCACCCCTATCCAGCAATACGGCTACACCACCGGCAAAAACTCCACGGACTCCGCCATGATCATCGACGCTATGGATATCCTCTACGGAGGCCAGTGCGACGGCTTTGTCCTTGTCTCCTCGGACTCTGACTTTACCCGCCTGGCCATCCGCCTGCGGGAGGCGGGCAAATACGTCATCGGCATGGGCGAGAAAAAGACCCCCAACCCCTTTATCGTTGCCTGCGACAAGTTTATATACATCGAAGTCCTCCGGGAGCGGGAGAAGAGCGCCGCAGCCGCGGCCGTCAAGCGCAAAAAGACGGAAACCCAGAAAAAAACCGCCGACAAGGCCGCCGGGAAAGCCGCCGACAAGACGCCGGACCGGAGCGTCCCCGAGGAGATCATCCAGCTTATTGCCGACTCTGTGGCGGATATGGCGGGAGACGACGGGTATGCGGACCTTTCCAACCTGGGCAATCTGATCATAAAGAAACAGCCGGATTTTGACCCTCGGAACTACGGGTTCGGCAAGCTCAGCAACATGCTGCGCAGCCTGCCCCGGTTTGACGTGGTGGTCCGGCCCACCGCCGATCCCAACGTCATGCCTATTTACATCCGGGATACGGAATCGTGACCGGTCCCGCCTCCAAAAAGAAACGGCCCGTACTCCGGCTTGTCCTGATCCTGGCGCTTTTGCTGGCGGCCCTGGCCGCCGACAGCCGGTGGCGGCTGGTGACGCAGGAATACGCCGTTTCCAGTGAAAACCTTCCCGCCGCCTTCGATGGATTTCGCATCCTGCAGATCTCTGACCTGCACGGGGATATTTTCGGCCGGGACAACCGCCGGCTTCTAAGCGCCGTGAAAGACGCCCGGCCGGACATCATTGTCATCACCGGGGACCTGATCGACGCCCCAAATGACCTGGAGGCCGTGGGCGCCCTCCTCCCCCGGCTGGCGGAGACGGCCCCCTGCTATTACGTCACTGGCAACCATGAGTGGGCCTGCGGCGCCCTGCCGGAGCTTCGGGCGCTGTTGGCAGAAGCCGGCGTCCGGGTGCTGGACAACGACTGGTGCGTACTGGAACGGGGGGGAGCGCAGATCCTGCTGGCCGGGGTGGAGGACCCCAATGGCTGGGCCGATTCCGTCCAACCGCCGGAATTCGTCGCGGGCGTGCGGGCCTCTTTCCCGGAGGCGTACCTGATCCTGCTGGCCCACCGGAACGACTGGCCGGAGAAATATCCCTCCCTCCCGGTGGATCTGATTTTCAGCGGCCATGCCCATGGGGGCATTGTGCGCCTGCCGGGAATCGGAGGGCTTATGGGCACCGACCGTCTCCTCTTCCCCCACAACACCGAAGGCGCCATCCGCCAGGGAAGCTACACCATGCTGGTCAGCCGCGGCCTGGGAAATGTGCCCGGTACGTTCCGGCTGCTGAACAACCCCCAGCTGCTGGTAGCCGTGCTGGAAAAAAATGCCGGCCCTTCTTGACAACGGCAAATCCTTTGGTATAATGACTATCGCTCGGAACGCGGGCATAGCTCATTTGGCAGAGCGCCACCTTGCCAAGGTGGAGGTAGCGAGTTCGAATCTCGTTGCCCGCTCCAGCTCGCTGCAAGCGGCATATCGCTTGCAGCGAGCTTTTTTATTTCAAATCCATGGGTAGCTCCATCCGAAAACGGCCCGCCGGGCTCCCCTGTCCCGCCGCAAGAGCCCGCGCAGCGGCGCGCCGCCCGGGGAAGGGCAGATATGCCGTTTTGAATTCAAAAGAGCGGCGGCCATTCTGCCGCCCCGAAAAGCAGCGCAGAAAAATGCGGCGGGCCGCATCGCTGCGGCCCGCCTTCCCGGACGCGGCGGTCACCGGTCGCTGGGGCCGGGCGCCGTGTTGCCGTAAATCAGATCGTCAATGTCTTTGTCCATTTAGGCCACCTCCATACACACATACAGCCAGTATATGCGGCAGCCCGCGCAAAATTACCAGAAATCAGTATCCCAGCTTCCGGTTAATCAATACTACCTCGCACTCATCCACGCCGTTCATCTTCCGCCAAAACACCAAAAGCCCCTTGCAGATACGCTGGGGGTGGGAACAGTCAAAACACCGTGGCTCCTCCGCCAGCGCGCAGGGCGTCTGCAAGCCGAAGCGGCGGCAATTCAGCGGCGCCGCCACGTCCCGCGCCCGCCGGATGGCCTGCTCCAGGGTTGGCTCCACCTTGTTCACGCCAATAATTATGTAAACCTTTTTCTTCCCGTACATGGATGCCGCCAGCCGGTTCCCGGTACCGTCGATGTTCACGATCTCCCCCGTTTCGGACACGCCGTTGGCGCTGCAAAGGTACACCTCGGCCGCTCCGGCCTGCGCCCGGGCCTGGGCGGGATCCTGTTTCCAGTGCCAGAACACCTGGTTGTCCTCCGCCAGGCGGGGATAGACGCCCAGCTCCTCCACGGTTATGCTCCCGCCAATCCCCACGGTCCGGCCGTGCAGGGAGGCGCACAGGTAGTCCGCCGCCTCCTCCGGCGTCTCAAAATACCGGTAGCCGAAGCCATGGCTCTCCAGGTTTCGCCGCAGTTTTTCCAGATCCGCCATCGTTTAGTCCTCCTGTTGGATATTTTCAAAACCCCGGCCATATACGCCCCGGGCGTCGCTGACCACCAGGAACGCCCGCAGGTCCACCTCCCGGACGATCCGGCGCAGCGCCCCGATCTGCTGGGGCTTGACCACGCAGAGAATGACCTGTTTCTCCAGTCCCGACCAGGCCCCTTGGCCGTGCAGGAGGGTGGCGCCCCGGCCCAGCTGCTCGGTAATGGCGTGCTTCATGTCGTCGCTCCGGTCGGAGACAATGTAGCACAGCCGGGAGTTTACCGGACCGTACAGCAGCAGGTCCACCATTTTGTTGGAGATGAACATGCAGATAATGGTATACATACAGCTTTCAAACCGGCGGAATGTCACCGCGAAGGTCACGATGATCACCGCGTTGATAGCCAGCATGAACGTGCTCAGGTTGATATACGGGTACCGCCGGCGCAGAAGCCGGGCGGGGATGTCCGTGCCGCCGCCGGTAGCCCCGGTGGTATACACCAGCCCGTAGCCAAACCCGTTGAGCAGGCCCCCATACACCGCCGCCAGCAGCGGGTCCGAGGTTATGCTGAAAGGAACCAGTTCCAGTAAATCGATGAACAAAGACGATGACAGCATGCACAAAAGGGATTCCAGCACAAACCGCCGGCCCATCTTCTTCCATGCCAGCCAAAACATGGGGATATTCAACACAATGATGGTCACACCCACCGGTGTACCCACCAGCATGTTCAGAATCTGGGAGATGCCGGTGACGCCGCCGGAGACAATGTTGTTGGGAAACGTAAGGTACCGAAAAGCCGCCGCGCCCAGCAGGGCGCCCACCACGATCTTCAGACAGTCAAGAAGTACGCGCCGGGCTT
>CALWYY010000079.1 GCA_944385885.1 uncultured Oscillospiraceae bacterium
CCCTCAAGGAGAGGGAAGCGGCCTCCCTGGAGGACTCCATGAAGGACACGGAGATCCCATCTCCCCTTACCGGGCGGGTCATGAGCGTCACCGAGAACGGCGGTTCCAACGAATACGCCGGCAGCACCAGCAGCTCCAGCAGCGGGGATGGCTCCAATAACAACCTGTCCACATACATCACGGTCATGGATATGACCACGTTCCAGGTCAAGGGCACCATCAACGAGCTGAACGTGGGCGCCCTGACGGAGGGGATGGGCGTGATCATCCGCTCCCGCCTGGACGAGAACGTGACCTGGAAGGGCACGGTAGACCGGATAGACTGGGAGAACCGGGTGGAGAATAACAATAACAACATGTACTACTACGGCTCCACCGATGAGATGACCAGCATCTCCAAATACCCCTTCTACATCAACCTGGAGGACATAACGGGCTTGATTCTGGGCCAGCACGTTTACATCGAGCCGGACTACGGGCAGGAAGAGGAGCGGGAAGGGCTGTGGCTGCCGTCGTATTACATCAACGACGTATCCGGCAGCCCCTGGGTCTGGGCGGCGTCCCGGCGGGACCGGCTGGAGAAGAGGACGGTGACCTTAGGCGAGTATGACATGGATTCCGACTCTTACCAGATCCTCAGCGGTTTGACGATGGACGATTCCATTGCCTTCCCCATGGAGGGATTGGAGCCGGGAATGGCCGTGACTTATTACGATGAGAACAACTTCGGCGGCATGACCGGCGGCATGACCGGCGGTATGACCGGCGGCATGGGCGGCTCAGGAACGGTGGAAGTCCTGCCGGAGGAGGACGGCGCCATGGAGGCCCTGCCGGAGGAAGGCCCGGAGGTGGCGACCGGCGCCGGGGAGGAAGATGAGCCGGTGACGGAGGCGGCTGCGACGCCTGCCGGCGACGGCGCCGGGGAAGGCGAGGCTTGATATGCTGCTGCAGATGAAAAACATATGCAAGGACTATCCTCAGGGGAAGGACGTAATCCACATCCTGAAGAACATCTCCCTGGAGATTCAGGAGGGGGATTATCTGGCCATCATGGGGCCGTCGGGCTCCGGCAAGACCACTCTCATGAACCTGATCGGATGCCTTGATACCCCCACGTCGGGGACGTACATCCTTAACGGGGAGGATGTTTCCTCCGCCTCGGACGACCGCCTTTCCGACGTGCGCAACACGGAGATTGGCTTTGTGTTCCAGAGCTTTTACCTTCTGCCCAAGCTAACGGCCCAGGAGAACGTGGCGCTGCCCCTTCTGTACGCCAACGTGCCCCGCCGGGAACGGCGGGAGCGGGCGGCGGCGGCCTTGGAGAGCGTGGGGCTGCAGGACCGGATGGATTTCTATCCCAACCAGCTCTCCGGCGGGCAGTGCCAGCGGGTAGCCATTGCCAGGGCCATGATTGCCAAACCCCGGCTGCTTTTGGCGGACGAGCCCACCGGCGCCCTGGACTCCAGTTCCGGCCGGCAGGTGATGGAAATATTTGGACAGCTCAACGCTGCCGGTACCACGGTGGTCCTGATTACCCACGCCCAGGAGATCGCGGACTGCGCCCGCCGGATCCGGCGGATTCTGGACGGCTGCCTCCTTCCCGAAGCGGGAGAGGGCGCCGAGGCGGGGAAAGGAGGGGACGCTAGTGAAAAAGCCGCTGAAATTTAAGTGGAAGCCGCGCTTTCCAGAACATATGCCCAAGTGGCTCCGGCGGACGATAGTGATTGTGCTGTGCGTGGCAGTGGGCGGCGGGGCGGTATTTGGCGCCCTGTTCCTGGTGCGCAGCGGCGGCGGGGCGGTGAACGTCTACAAGGTGCAGGAGCTGAGTACCAGCAGCGGCAGCGTGGATCAGGCGGAGACATCGGGAGCGGTGACGCCGGACCGGATCCAGTCCGTGTACGTGAGTTCCACCCAGAAGATCACGGAGATCTTTGTGGAGGAAGGGGACACCGTACATGTGGGAGATCCCCTGCTGGCCTTTGACACCACCCTGACGGACCTGGAGCTGGAACGGCAGAGGATTACGGTGCAGAAGCTCCAGCTGGATCTGGAGGATGCCCAGAAAGAGCTGGCCCGGATCAACACTTACCGGGTATACGTGCCGCCAGCGGACACCGGCGGCGGGGAGGATGAGCCGTCGGAAGATCTGCCGGCCCTGTCCTTGCCATATTTGCAGCAGGGCAGCGGTACCTCCCTGGATCCCTTCGTGTATGTCTGGAACGACCAGTGCGCCTACGACCAGACGTTTATTAACTCCATCCTCTCCCCCCTGCCGGAAGGGTATGTGCCCGGCACGGACCCCCGCCCCACGGTTTACGCCATTTTTGAGGTGCGGGAAGGGGACTCCTTGGCCGGTTCCATTCTCCGGGAATGGGAGATCATCTTCTGGCGCACAGACAGCGGCGGGTATGAGTTTTCCATTCAGGCGCCTGTCCGGGGCGGAGGATCCGGCGAGGGCGGCGACGGCGGCGACGGCGAGGGCGGGGAAGATGTCGTGATGCCGCCTGTGGATACCAATGTGTATTACAGCTGGAACGAGATCATCTCTATGCGCCAGGAGGCCCAGAAGAAGATCACCAACCTGGAGCTGGACATTAAAAAAGCCCAGCTGCAGCTGGAGACCTTGGAGTATGAGCTGAATAACGGCATGGTGTACAGCAAGATCGATGGAGTGGTCAAGACCGTCCGCGACCCGGAGCAGGCGCTGTCGGAGAACAACCCCGTGATCCTGGTTTCCGGCGGCGGCGGGTATTACATCCAGGGCGCCATGAGCGAGCTGGAACTGGGGTACCTGCAGGTGGGAGATACGGTAAACGTGATGTCCTGGGAATCCTATTCTCAGGTAGAGGCGGTTATCACAGAGATCTCCGAATACCCCGTCTCCAGCGATAACGGGTCTTTCTACCACTACAGCTCCGGCAACCAGAACGTCTCCCTTTATCCCTTCACGGTTTTCGTCGACGAAGACGCCAACCTGAGAGAAGGGGAGTGGGTGAACATCACCTATAATCCCTTCGGCAACACGGGGACAGGTCTGTTTTTGCAAAACGCCTTTATACGTATGGAAAACGGGAAGAGCTACGTGTACGCCATGAACGGCTCTGGCCGCCTGGTACGGCACGAGGTGGTCACGGGCCGCAACCTGTGGGGCTCCTACACGGAGATCCTGTCGGGCCTTGCCCCGGATAACTATATCGCCTTCCCCTACGGACGGGCGGTGCGGGACGGCGCAAAGACCCAGGTCGCCGATCTGGACGCCCTGTACTCCGGGTACTGAAAGGAGGAAGGAAGCATATGATTGAAAGCGTTTCCCTTGCCTTTCAGGGGGTCTGGAGCCATAAGCTGCGCTCTTTTCTCACCATGCTGGGCATAATTATCGGCATCGCCTCTATTATCACCATCGTCTCCACCATTAAGGGAACCAACGAGCAGATAAAGGAAAATCTGGTAGGGGCAGGTTCGAATGCCGTGGTGGTGCAGCTAAACAAGGACAACTATCCATACGACATGGACTATTCCAGCCCGCCGGACGGCGTGGTCCCTGTGACCGAGGAGACCCGGCTGGAGCTGGCGGAAATCGACCGGGTGGAAGACGTGTCCCTGTTTCTGCGCCGGCGGTACGCCAACAACGTTTACTACGGCAACAACACCTTTAACGGCCAGCTCTACGGCGCAGACGAGCACTACTTCAATGTCTATGGCTATAATCTCAGCTACGGCCGGGACTTTCTGGAAGAGGATTTCCGCTTGGCCAAGAAGGTATGCATCCTGGACACCAAGGCTTGCTCAGCCCTGTTTGCCGGGGACTATCCCGTGGGCAGCACCATAGAGATTATGGGGGAGAGCTTTACGGTCATCGGCGTGGTGGAGAAATCCACCAAGGTGGACTTGGAGATTAACAGCCTGCAGGATTATTACAATTATGCGGATACCTCGGGTGGCTCCATCTTCATGCCCATCGACACCTGGCCGGCGGTATTTCGCTTTGACGAGCCCCAGAGCGTGGCGCTCCGGGCGGCCAGCACGGATGATATGACCAAGGTGGGCCAGAAAGCGTCGGAGATCCTTACGGAGAAACAGATTATCAGCTCCGACCAGACCCTAAGCTATCGCAGCGAGGATCTGATGGAACAGGCCGAACAGCTCCAGCAGCTGTCCAACTCCTCCAACCGCCAGCTTTTGTGGATCGCCAGCATCTCCCTGCTGGTGGGCGGCATTGGCGTTATGAACATCATGCTGGTGACGGTCACGGAGCGGACCCAGGAGATCGGCCTAAAGAAAGCCATCGGCGCCCGGAAGAAGCGGATTTTGTGGCAGTTTCTCACGGAAGCGGCTGTGCTTACCAGTCTGGGCGGCCTGATCGGCATTGTGGGAGGCATCGTAATGGCCCGGCTCATCTCCTCGGTTATGGGCACGCCTACGGCGGTAAGCATCCCCGCCATATTGATTGCCGTGGTGTTTTCCATGGCCATTGGCATTGTTTTCGGCCTTTTGCCGGCGGTGAAGGCGGCCAACCTGAACCCCATCCAGGCCCTACGCCGGGACTGATCCCGTCATATACCGGCAGGAGAGGGAGGCGTTTTCAAAACGCCTCCCTTTTTTATGGAAAAGGACGTTTGCGCCTTGGCGCAAAACGTCCTTTTCGCCCTATTCAAAAAGCTGGGGCTGTGATGAAAGCTGCGCGCCGGTCCCGGGGAGCTCAGAGCCTCTCCCAGCGCAGGCAGCCCCTGTCCCTGCACGCCCGGCATTCCTCTCGGGTATGCTCCGGCTGACAACACAAGAAGTAATCACATTCCTCACAGCAACACTCAATGGGACGCCCGTCGGCGTCCGTCCGCTTGCCGTTTCCCGGGCAGTCAGCCCCGTTGTTCCCGGGAATCAGCTCCACGCCCGTAACATCTATGATCATGGGGTTCCCCCTTTTAGCAGTTCGGATGTTTACATTATATAATGTATTAGTCTACATGTAAAGCGGAACACTAAGATATTATCGCATCATAGCATAACAGCGGGGAAGTATCTTATGATCAAATTGGACGTACTAAATTTGCTGGAGGAAAAGGGGAGAACAAAATACTGGCTGTATAAACAACTGGGCATGAGCTACCAAAACTTTAGCCGGATGATTCACAACCAGACCAAGTCCATCCGCTACGACAATATTGAGGCCATGTGCCAGCTGCTGGAGTGTACGCCAAACGAACTCTTCCGGATTACGGAGGATTGAAGAGGGCGCCTTCCCCCATGGGGGAAGGCGCCCACGCTTTTTCCGAAGGGGAGCAGCCGGGGAAGGCGAGAAGGGCCTCCCGGAGGGGCGCCCCTATGGGCGGCGAAGGGCCGAAAGCGGGGAAAAATGATTTCTCCGGCGCACATAGGCGCCGGAGAAAGGGAAGTGACTGCATCTGTGGGCAAACCCGGGACCCGGAACTCCCCCTGCGGGGAAAGATGGAGCGGGGCCGGCCCGGCTCAGGAAGCGGTCACACCTGGGAGGCGGCCTCCTCATCGGCTACGATCACGCAGTTCCGGTGCAGCTGCAGGATGGAGGCGGGGACCCGGGGCGTGACCGGCCCCAGGAGGGCCTGGCGGAGGATTTCGGCTTTGCCCTTTCCGCTGACCACCATAAGGACCCGGCGGGCCTGCATGATGTCCCGGATGCCCATGGTATAGGCGTAGCGGGGCACGTCCGCCTCGCTGGCGAAAAAGCGCTTGTTGGCCTGGATGGTGCTGTCTGTGAGCTGGACCATGTGGGTCCCGGTGGGGAAGACGTCGTCCGGCTCGTTGAAGCCGATGTGCCCATTGGGGCCAAGGCCCAGCAGCTGCATGTCGATCCCGCCCAGATCCCGGATTACCGCGTCGTACCGGGCGCATTCTTTCTGAGCGTCTTTCTCCAGGCCGTTGGGGATGTTCAGGCATTCCGTGCGGAAGTTCACATGCTCAAACAGGTTGTGGCGCATAAAGTAGGCGTAGCTCTGGTCGTGGTCGGCCGGAAGCCCCACATATTCGTCCAGATTGACGGTGCTGCAGCGGGAGAAATCCACCTCACCGGCTTTGTGGCGGCGGATCAGCTCCTGGTAGGTACCAATAGGGCTGGACCCGGTAGCCAGGCCCAGAACGCAATCCGGCTTCAGGATGACCTGGGCGGCCAGGATATCGGCGGCCCGGCGGCTCATTTCCTCATAATCTTTGGCGACGATCAGTCTCATGGTTTGTCCTCCATTTCAGATTTAAACAGCTGTCCGTCGATAAACACGGCTTCCAGCTGCAGTTGCTCATCCAGCAGGAGCAGGTCGGCGTCCATACCCGGAGCGATCCATCCCACGCGGGGCAGGCCGGCGGCCATGGCAGGGGCGGCGGAAGCGGCATATACGGCAGATTCCAAAGGAATGCCAAACTTTACCGCCCGGCGCACCCCCTCCAGCAGGGAGATGGACGAGCCGGCCAAGGTGCCGTCCAGAAGGGTGGCCCGGCCGTCCCGGACCACGATGGGCTGCCCGCCCAGGGTGTAGCTGCCGTCCGGCATACCCGCGCAGCGCAGGGAGTCGGAGATCAGATTAACCCGGCGGCCAAACAGGGCAAAGGTAGCCCGGACCACCGACGGATGGATATGCAGCCCGTCGCAGATCAGCTCCGCCGTGGCCCCGGCGTCAAACGCCGCCCCGATGATGCCGGGCTGCCGGTGGTGCAGGGGCGGCATACCATTGAACAGGTGCGTGGCATGGCTGGCCCCCGCCTGGAAGGCGGCCATGGCCGTGTCATAGTCCGCCGTGGAGTGGCCCAGGGACACTGTGCAGCTTTGGGATACCTCTCGGATAAAGGGGATGGCCCCCTCCTCCTCACAGGCCACGGTCACCAAACGGACCTGGCCGCCCGAGGCCTCATTCAGGCGGTGAAATAAGGCGGCGTCCGGTTTATGGAGGTTTTCCGCGGCCTGGGCTCCTCGTTTGGCAAAACTGAGAAAAGGGCCCTCCAGATGTACGCCGGCGCACTTGGCGCCGCCCTGGCGGCGGAAATCCCGCAGGGCGGTCATGGCGGGGGTAAGTACCTCCTCCCGCAGGGTCATGGTGGTGGCCAGGTATGAGGTGACGCCCCGGGAGGCGTAGTAATCCACCAGGGGCTGCAGCCCCTCCGGACGGCCGTCGGAGAAATCCTCTCCCACGGCCCCGTGGGTATGAATATCCACCAAACCGGGGATTAGATATTTCCCCCCGGCGTCCAGGCCCGCCTCTCCCGTCAGCCGGCCCACCTCTTCGATTGTCCGGGAAAACCGTATATCCCCGGAGAGAAAGCCTTCCTCCGTTAAGATCCGGGCGTTTTTGATAACCATGGCAGTTCCTCCTCTTACCCGGCTGAGCCGGGCGATGTCGGGATGCCCCGGCCGGGCCGGGGCGGGATCAAAGCAGGGCCGGCACTATCTGGGCCAGCCGTTCCGCCAGCAGCCGGTGGCCCCGGCGCGTCAGATGCATCCAATCCGCCGGGCTCAGCTCCGAGGATTCCCCGGCGTCCAGGAAACGGCAGCCCAGCCGGCGGGCCAGCCCCCGGTACCGGGCGGCCAGCTCCCGGGACTTTTCCGGGCAGCCCCGGCCCATGCACCGGCAGCACTCCAGTGTGTCCATCGCCGGGTCGATGGGCGGCGGGGAGAGCAGGAGGATGTTTGGCTCCCGCCGCCAGCAGGGAGCCGCTTGCGCTATGCGGATCAGGCGCTCCATACCCCGGGCGATGTCATCCGGACCGGCGCCGAAGCGCTCTTTCGTATCATTGGTGCCCAGCATGAAAAGCAGCAGGTCTATGGGCGCGTGAGCCTCCAGACAGGCCGGCAGGCTCTCCAGGCCCGAAGGGACCCCTTCCACCAGATCCGGATATACGGTGGTCCGGCCAGTGAGCCCTTCCTCCAGCACAAGAAAACCGGGGCCCAGGGCCGCCTGGAGCAGACAGGGCCAGCGTTCTTCCCGGGTGAAGCGTCCCCCGCCGCCGGCGGTGTCCTGGGGATCGGCACAGTAGCCGTAGGTGTTGGAGTCTCCAAAGCAGAGAATGCGCCGGATCATGCTTTACTTCAGCTCCGGCAGGGAGGCCGCCGCCGCGGACTGGCCCACCCGGCGGAACCGTTCGTCCGGCAAGGCCAGCTGGACGGCGTCAGCCAGATCAGGGTATTCTGCCTCCAGGACCCGGCGGCAAACGGACAGGATCTCGTCTCCGCCCCGGCCAGACATAACCCGGCCCAGGAGCAGCACGTGGCGGAAACCGTAAAACCCATGGTAAAGGGCCAGGGCGTGGGCCAGATATACGCCCATGCTGCGGTAAATAGCCGCCGCCCGGCTGTCCCCCTGTTCCATGAGGCCCTGGACGACCTTCAACTTTTCCGCCGGAGAGAGCGTCTCTTCCAAATGGATCCCTCCTGCGGGCGCCAGCTTGATGACGGCGTCCTGGGAGAAGTATTTCACGCCGCAGCCGATGTCCCCCGACCACTCGTCCACCATAGCCCCGGGGTTGGCGTCCACAGGCACAAAGGCCAGCTCATTGAGCCAGCCGGTGACGCAGCCGTTCTCGTCCACGTACCCCGCCGCCTCGCTGGTGCCCATGGCAATGCCCAGGATGTTGTTCTCCCCCAGGCTCATGGCTCCGGCCAGGGCGGTCACATCCCCGTCGTTGCAGACCGTCAGGGGAACGTCTCCGAATTCCTTGGCCGCCCGGATGTAGATGTCCTTGACCTTGGCGTTAAAATCCGCCTCCGGCACCTTTAAAAACAGGGAAGCGCTCATGGTGCGGTTTTCAATGTAGATACCCGCGGAGGATACGCCGATGGCGTCCACCCGGGGCATGTGCTCTGCGGCGGCTTTCATGGCCGCCACAATGCCCTGATAGTGGTAGTCCGGGTCAGCGGTGGTTTTGGGAAACCACACCACTTCCTCGGAGTACACGCTCTCCCCGTCGAT
>CALWYY010000080.1 GCA_944385885.1 uncultured Oscillospiraceae bacterium
GGGAGGAATGTCAAGAGCTCCAGCGAGGCGCTTGTCCCCCGGCGGGCTGTGTGGTATACTGCTTCTGCATGGGACGGCATGTCCCGGGAACCGGGGGCGGGTAAGCACCCGGCCTCCGGGGACACCAATGGGAACGGAAGTGTGTCCAAGAAATGGATAAGAATGCGCCGCTGCTGGCAGAGGAACTGGGCTGGAAAACGCAGTACGTGGACAACGTGATCCGGCTTCTGGACGAGGGCAACACGGTACCCTTCATCGCCCGGTATCGGAAAGAGCTCCACGGGGCCATGGATGACCAGCTTCTGCGGAAGCTGGCCCAACGGCTGCAGTACCGGCGGGGCTTGGACAAGCGCCGGGGAGAGATTTCCAATGCCGTCCGGGATCAGGGGAAGCTCACCCCGGAGCTGGCCGCCGCTCTGGAACAAGTCGGGACACTGGCGGAACTGGAAGACCTGTACCGGCCCTATCGGCCGAAACGGCGCACCCGGGCATCAGAGGCGCGGGAGAGAGGCCTGGAGCCTTTGGCGGTACGGCTGCTGGCCCAGCAGGACCGGGAGGGAAGCCTGGAAGCCCTGGCGGAACGGTATGTAAACCGGGAGAAGGGTGTGGCCACCGTTCCGGAGGCGCTGGAAGGGGCGGCGGATATTGTGGCGGAGCTCATAGCCGACGACGCAATTCTCCGGCGCCGGCTTCGGGACCTATACCGGCGCCGGGGGGTGCTGGTGTCCCGAGCGGCAGGGGAGGAGGATTCCGTTTACCGAGGGTATTACGATTACCGGGAGCCGGTGGACCGGATTCCGGGGCACCGTGTGCTGGCGCTGAACCGGGGGGAGCGGGAGAAGTTTCTGAAGGTGCGGGCGGAGCTGGACGACGCCCTGGCGCTCCGGGAAATCCGGCAGCGGGTGGTGCGGCCGGTGAGTGTATCCAACCGCTTTGTCGCCCAGGCGGCGGAGGAGGCGTGGAAACGGCTGATCCAGCCGTCTCTGGAACGGGAGGTCCGCGGTGAACTGACGCAGCAGGCCGCCGAGCAGGCTATACGGACCTTTGGAGACAACCTCCGGCCTCTCCTGATGCAGCCGCCGGTACGGGGGAAGGTAACTCTGGGCTTTGACCCGGCCTACCGCACAGGGTGCAAATTGGCGGTGGTGGACCCCACAGGGCGGGTGCTGGAGACAGGGGTGATATATCCCACGCCGCCTCACAACAAAACCAGGGAGGCCCGGCAGGTCCTGGCGGACATGATCCGCCGCCACGGCGTTCAGGTCATTGCCATTGGCAACGGCACCGCATCCCGGGAATCGGAGCGGTTTGTGTCGGAGCTTCTGGAGGAAGCGCCGGAGACCGCCTATACCATGGTCAGCGAGGCGGGGGCATCGGTCTATTCCGCATCCCCTCTGGGAGCGGAGGAATTTCCGGACTATGACGTATCCCTGCGTTCGGCGGTATCCATTGCCCGGCGGCTGCAGGATCCCCTGGCGGAGCTGGTGAAGATCGACCCCCGGAGCATAGGGGTGGGCCAGTACCAGCATGACATGCCCTCCGCCCGGCTGGATGAGGTGCTATCCGGGGTGGTAGAGGACTGCGTCAACCGGGTGGGAGCGGATCTAAATACTGCCTCAGCCTCTTTGCTGGAACATGTGGCGGGGCTTACTGGCGTTTCCGCCCGAAACATAGTGGCATACCGGGAGGAACATGGGCCCTATACCGGCCGGGAGGAGCTGCGGAAGGTTCCCCGAATCGGCCCCCGGACCTTCCAGCAGTGCGCAGGATTTCTCCGGGTACCCGGGGGGGCGAACATCCTGGACAATACGGGGGTGCATCCGGAATCCTATCCCGCGGCGGAAAAGCTGTTGACTCTGTGCGGCTACACTTTGGAGGACGTGGCCCACGGCGGGCTGGAGGGGCTGAAAGACCGGCTGGAGGCGATCGGGGTGCCCCAGGCGGCACAGGCCTGCGGCACGGGAGAACCCACCCTGCGGGATATTGCGGATGAGCTGGCCCGGCCAGGCCGGGACCCGCGGGACCAGCTGCCGCCGCCCGTGCTGCGCCGGGATGTGCTGGACATCCGGGACCTGCGTCCGGGCATGGCCCTGCGGGGTACGGTGCGCAACGTGGTGGATTTCGGCGCGTTTGTGGATCTGGGGCTGCACCAGGACGGCCTGATACACATCTCCCAGATGAGCAGCCGATTCATACGCCATCCGTCCCAGGTGGTGCAGGTGGGGGATGTGGTGGAGGTAACGGTGCTGGAGGCCGACCCGGTTCGGGGCCGTATCTCTTTGCGTATGAAACAGGCAGAGGAGAAGGACTGACTGCCACATATTGCCAAAATTAAAACAAAATCGTTTCTTGCTTTTGCCCCAAGTTCTTCCTATACTTGACATAAAGATAAGATTACAAGCTTATGTCAAGCGGACGGAGGAGAACCATGCGCGTTACCTATTTGGAGCACAGTGGCTTTCTGGTGGAGTGGGAGGATATTCTCTGCCTGTTCGACTGTGCGGGAGGGCCGCTGCCGGAGATGGATCCGGACAGGCACCTGTATGTTTTTATTAGTCATGGCCACAGCGACCATTTTAACCCCGAAATTTTTTCCCTCTGCCGGCGGCAGACCCGGCGGACGTTCCTGATGTCATCGGATATCCGGGCCGCGCCGGACAAGGAGAGCGGTACGGTGGTCATCCGGATGTCGCCGGACCGGAAGCGGGTGATCACTGGCCCGGCGGCGGGACCGCTGCTGGTGCGCACCCTCCCCTCCACAGACGCGGGAGTGGCCTTCGTGGTCAGCTACGCCGGCCGGACCATTTATCATGCCGGCGACCTGCACTGGTGGGCTTGGCCGGGGGACAGCCCGGAGGAGGAGCGGGACATGAAAAACCGCTTCTTCAACGAAATCGTGAAGATCAAGGGCCTGACCCTGGCAGCGGCGTTTCTGCCTCTGGACCCGCGGCTGGAGGGAAATTTCTGGCTGGGTTTTGATGCGGTGATGCGGGCCGCCCGGGTGGAACACGCCTTCCCCATGCACATGTGGGGGAAATACGATACCATTGCCCGCCTGCGGGAACTGGAGGACTCCGCGCCTTACCGGGACCGGATTGCGGAGATCACAGGCCCGGGGGACACCTTTGCCATCTGATGTCCGCCGGGGCGGAATACGAAGGAGGAAGCCATGTTTTTCAAAATGGTGCATGAAAACTACAACGTCCGGGATCTGGAGGCTTCCAAGGCTTTTTATGAGAAAGCCCTGGGCCTGCGGGAGTGCCGCCGGAACGAGGCGGAGGACGGGTCGTACATCATCGTTTTCATGGAAAACGAGCACGCGGATTTCCAGCTGGAGCTGACCTGGCTGCGGGATCATCCCCAGCCCTACGACATCGGGGAAGAGGAATTTCACCTGGCTTTCCGCACGGACGATTGGGAGGCGGCCCATAAACTGCATGAGGAGATGGGCTGCATCTGCATGGAAAACCCGGAAATGGGCCTGTATTTCATCCAGGATCCAGACGGTTACTGGCTGGAGATCCTGCCTTTGCGCCGTTAAGGCGCCGCTGCAAAGCCGCAAAGAGGCCCCGCGCCGCCTGGGCGCGGGGCCTCTTTGCTTCTTCCCAGCCAAAGAGTGCGGCTCGGCGTTTCGCGCAGGCGCATGTCCGGAACAAGCCGGGAGAGGTGGGGACAATGTGCACAGACCGTTGATCGCCAGATGGTTTTCAACCAACCAAAGAATGGCGGCAGGGAGAGAAGCTCCCTGCCGCCAATTTGTTTTGCAAGAGGCATTGACTTTTATATCGTACTGCGATATACTGCATACATCGAAGTGCGATACATCGCGCTGGAACTGATAGGAGGTGCATAAAATGGATCAACATATAAAGAAAGTATATGTTCCTATGACGGAAACGGCTTTTTTCATTTTATTGTGTTTACGGAGACCGAATCATGGATATGGTATTGTCCAAATGGTTGAAAAAATGACGGATGGGGCCATCAGGCTTACGCCCGGAACGATGTACGGGAGCTTATCAAAAATGGAAAAGGACAATGTAATCCGTTTTATTCGTGAAGAGGATAAACGGAAAATCTATCAAATAACAGAGCTGGGGATAGAGGTTTTACAGATTGAACTGAAACGGATTGAACGTTTATATAAGATAGCTCAGGAGGAACTGTAAAATGGAAGTAAAAAGGCAATTCAAATGGTTTACTATAGTCGAATATGAAAAGGAGCAGGATTATTTACGAGAAATGCACAGGTCCGGCTGGAAATTTATTAAAGTAGCGGGGCTGGGGATGTACTATTTCGAAAAATGTATTCCCCAAGATGTGGTATACCAACTGGACTATAACAAAGAGGGTCTGGCACATAAGGATGAATACTTGAAAATGTTTGATGATTGCGGTTGGGAATACATACAGGATTATGCTGGCTACAGTTATTTCAGAAAAGCAGTTGCGGAGGATGGTATAGCCGAAGAGATTTTTTGCGATGATGAATCGAGACTTTATATGATGCAACGTGTATTGAAAGGGAGGATGCTTCCCCTGTTGGTTATTTTCTTTGCCGTCCTATTACCGCAGTTTTTTATCCACTTTTTTCGTACGCATAACTATCTTATTGCAGTTTTTGTCGGGAGTGTCCTGTTGACGTATCTTGCAATATTTACGGTATTTTTTGTGAAATATAATCAGTATAAGAGCTACAGAAAGTAACTTGAGTGAAAAAGCAAGAGATAAAGGGGAATTTAGCGGGGCCAGCAAGAGGGGCGCTGTAGGGAGAAAGCCGGTTCGGGAGAGGGAGGACGGATTCCGCGGCGCCTCTGGCTGGGCCTCCGCCGCCGCTGAAGGGGGCGCCGGCAAGAGATTTATCGCCGTCCAGCTGGAGCCCCCCCTTGAATCCTCTCAGGAGCCTCCCGCCTGTATTTGGAGCAAAGGGAGAGAATTGATCTGACCGGCACATTCCGGGCGCCTGCCGGCGGTTCCTGTACTACCAGTTCCCAACGGGCAGATAGATAGGAGGGCCACAAGAAGCGGCAGGGAATGTTTACTGGGAGCCAGCTCTCTTCCGGATTCCCGGTTATTTTGGGACACCACGAGGCTTTGTGGTGTCTTTTTTCTAAGCTCCGGTTAAGGTTGCCGGTATATACTGCCGTGGTACACAAATTGGAGGTGAGGCAATGGATTTCCGCCACGAGTGGAAACACGAGATCGGCTGGGGGGATCTGCTGGCCCTGCGTTCCCGTCTGGGCGCCGTAATGGAGCGAGACGTCCATGCCCGGGACGGCCGGTACCGGATCCGCAGCCTGTATTTTGACAGCCTGGAGGACAAGGCCCTGCGGGAAAAGATCGACGGGGTAAACGCCCGGGAGAAATTCCGTATCCGCTATTACAACGGGGACACATCGTGGGTGCTGCTGGAAAAAAAGTGCAAAATCAACGGCCTGTGCAGCAAGGATCAGGCGGTGCTGTCAGCCGGGGAGGTTCGGGCGGCAGCTGAGGCGGACCCCACGGCGCTGGCGGACAGCCCCACGCCCCTGGTGCAGGAGCTGTACCGGAAAATGCGTACCCAGGGGCTGCGGCCCAGGACCATTGTGGACTACACCCGGGAACCTTTTGTCTACGGCCCGGGGAACGTGCGGGTGACGCTGGATTACGATATCCGTACCGGACTGGGGGGGACAGACTTCCTGGACCCGGACTGCGTCACCATCCCCGCCGCCCGGGCGCCGGTTATCCTGGAGGTTAAGTGGGATGCCTTTTTGCCAAGCCTCATCCGGGACATCGTGCAGATTCCCGGCACCCGCACCTCGGCGTTTTCCAAGTATGCCGCCTGCCGCGTGTACGGCTGACGGCCATTTCATAAGTAAGGAGTTTTAAATATGACGTTTCAGGACATTTTTAAATCCAGCTTTCTGGAGAACATCAACAGCGTGTCCCTTCTGGACATGATCCTATCCATGGCCCTGGCCTTTGGACTGGGGCTGTTTATCTTTCTGATTTACAAAAAGACCTTTGCGGGGGTGATGTATTCCTCCAGCTTTGGCGTCACCCTGGTGGCCCTGACTATGATCACCACGTTGGTGATCCTGGCGGTCACCTCCAACGTGGTGCTGAGCTTGGGGATGGTGGGCGCCTTGTCCATTGTGCGGTTCCGGGCTGCCATTAAAGAGCCCATGGATATTGCTTTTTTGTTTTGGTCCATTGCCGTGGGGATTGTGCTGGCAGCGGGGATGATCCCCCTGGCGGTGTTTGGGAGCGTAGTTATCGGCCTTTTCCTGCTGGTGTTTGCCAACCGGAAGTCCCATATGAACCCTTATATTGTGGTGCTGCGCTGTGCCGACCATGACAGCGAGGCAATGGCCACGGAGTTTCTGGAAAAGCAGGTCCAACGGATGGTGGTCAAGAGCAAAACCGTCCAGAAAGGGGAGATTGAGCTGAACGTGGAGGTACGGATGAGAGACGACAGCACCGATTTCATCAACCTCCTCTCGGAGATCCGCGGTGTGGGCAGCGCCGTGCTTGTCAGCTATAACGGCGACTACATGGGCTGAGGGAGAGGGTGGACCATGTCAACGCATAAATACATCGACCGGATCTGCTGCGTTGCCATTGCGGCCTGCCTTGTTTTGACAGTCATTCTTATGAATGGGGAGAGCCTGGGAATCCAGGCATATGCCAAAAGCATGGGGTATGAGAGCCGTCTATTTGATACCGGCACGGTTCATACCATTGATATTGTCATGGATGACTGGGAGGGCTTTCTGGACACCTGCGTCAATGAGGAGTATTCCCTGTGCACCGTGGTCATCGACGGTGAGTCGTACAAAAACGTGGGCATCCGGGCCAAGGGCAATACCTCGCTGACACAGGTGGCCAGCTACGGCAACGACCGGTACAGCTTCAAGATCGAATTTGACCACTACGACAGCACAGAGAGCTATTACGGGCTGGATAAGCTGAGCCTGAACAACATCATTCAGGATAACACCTACATGAAGGACTATCTCACTTATCAGATGATGGGCTATTTTGGGGTGGATGCACCTCTGTGCAGCTATGTATATATTACGGTGAACGGGCAGGATTGGGGCCTGTATTTGGCGGTGGAGGGGGTGGAAGAGGCATTTCTCCAGAGAAACTACGGCAGTGACTATGGGGAGCTCTACAAGCCGGACAG
>CALWYY010000081.1 GCA_944385885.1 uncultured Oscillospiraceae bacterium
ATCCTCCAGCTCCTCCGCGTCCAGCAGCGGCTCCGCCTCGTCCGCCGGCACACCGGAGCCCTCCGGCAAGACCGGTTCCGTGCCTGCCTCCGGGCCGGCGGGACCGGCGCCGCTGTCTCCGGCGTCCTCACCAGGCGGGTCAGCCTCTTCTGCCGCAGGAAGCTGCTCCCCGGCGTCTGGCCCGGGGAGGGCGCTGACGGGGAGAGATAGACCGGCAAGAAAAATCAAAACCAGGACCATGGAGAGAAATTTGCGGTATAGATTCATGGCGCACCACCGAACCATAGGTTTTTTTGTCTATTATAGCGCCTTCGCCCCGGCTCCGCAAGGCTCCATTCACCCCGGTCCCGACCGGCGCGTATTCTGTGGAAGGGGGGTGAAGCCATGGGCGGCAGGGAGGAGCGGGGCCGGGCTGTGGGGTTCTGCGGCAATCCGAACGTGGGGAAATCCACGCTTTTTAACCGGCTGACGGGCCTGCGGCAGCACACGGGGAACTGGTGCGGCAAGACGGTGGGCAGCGCCCGGGGCTGGCTGGAGCGGGAGGGGCAAAGCCTTATGCTGGTGGATACGCCGGGCTGCTGCTCCCTGTTTGCTGGAAGCGGGGAAGAGCGGGCAGCCAGGGATTACGTCCTGCTGGGCGGGGCGGAAAAGCTGGTGGTAGTGTGTGATGCGTCTTGCCTGGCCCGAGGGTTGGTACTGGCGTTGGAGGTTTTGGAAATCACGGGACGGGTGATCCTGTGCGTGAACTTAGTGGACGAGGCGCGGAGCCGGGGAATTACGGTAGACACACGCCGGCTGGCCCGGGACCTGAAAATCCCGGTATGCGGGGTATGCGCGGCCACGGGGGATGGGGTGGAGGAGCTGACACAGCTGCTGTTTGACCCGCTGCCGCCCGCGCCGCCCCGGGAACCGTGCCTGCCGGAAGGGGCGGCGGCGTGCCTGGAACCTTTGACAGGCTACCTGGAGGGCCAGCCTCTGCCCGCCCGATGGCTGGCGGCGGTGCTGGCCGAGGGGGAGGCGGAGCTGTGCGGGCTGCTCCGGGACCGGCTGTGCCTGGATCCGGCCCGGGACAGGACTTTGGAGGAACTGACAGAACAGGCGAGGGCCGATCTGGCGCGGCGGGGCCTGGACCCGGGAGAGCTGGGCGAGCAGGCGGCCCGGGAGCGGGACATTCTGGCGGAGACCCTGGCAGCGGAGGCGTCGGAACGGAAAAAGCCGGCGGGGCCCAGCCGGGAGGAACGGCTGGACCGTGTCCTCACCCACCGGTGGCTGGGCGTCCCCGTTATGGCGGCGCTGCTGGCTCTGGTGTTATGGCTGACGGTGTGGGGGGCGAATTACCCCTCGGAGCTCCTGGGACAGTGGCTGTTTGCCTTGGGCGAGACTATCCGGCGGCTGCTGGAGAGCTGGGCTCCCCCGTGGCTGGTTTCCGCCGTGGTGGACGGAGTGTGGCGTACCACAGCCTGGGTGGTGTCGGTGATGCTGCCGCCCATGGCCATTTTCTTTCCGCTGTTTACGCTGCTGGAGGATCTGGGCTATCTTCCTCGGGTGGCCTTCAATCTGGACGGCGCCTTTGCCCGGTGCTCGGCCTGCGGCAAGCAGGGGCTTACCATGTGCCAGGGCCTTGGCTGCAACGCTGTGGGAGTGACAGGCTGCCGGATCATCGATTCCCCTCGGGAACGGCTGATCGCCATTCTGACCAATGGATTTATGCCGTGCAACGGCCGGTTTCCCACCCTTATCGCCCTGACGGGGGCATTTTTTGCCGCCGGCGGAGCGGGCGGGTCTCTGGCGGCGGCTGGTGTGCTCACCGCCGCCCTCCTGCTGGGAATAGGCTGTACCTTTCTGGCATCCCGGGTTTTGGGCGGTACCATCCTGCGGGGAAAACCGTCCTCCTTTGTTCTGGAGCTGCCCCCCTATCGAAAACCACGGGTAGGGCAGATTGTTGTGCGCTCCCTGCTGGACCGGACGGCGTTCGTACTGGGACGGGCGGTTACTGTGGCGGCGCCGGCAGGACTGATCCTGTGGATTTTGGCCAACACGGCCTGGGGAGGCACGCCGCTTCTGGAACAGGGCCGCCGGCTGCTGGAACCGGCGGGGCTGGCGCTGGGCATGGACGGGGCAATCCTTTTGGGGTTTTTGCTTGGCTTTCCCGCCAACGAAATTGTCCTGCCGGTGATCCTTATGTGTTATACCGCCGGCACATCCCTGGTCTCTTACCAAGGCTCGGCGGAACTGGCTGGGATTCTTACCGCCAACGGGTGGACCCCGGTCACGGCGGTGTGCGTGATTCTCTTTACCCTGCTGCACTGGCCTTGCGGAACCACCCTACTGACCATCCGCCGGGAGACGGGAAGCTGGAAATGGGCCGCCGCCGCGGCGGCGCTGCCCACGGCTTTCGGCGTAGCGGCCTGCCTTCTGGTACGGACGGTATTTTAGGGCAAGACGGCCGGTACCGGTAAAAAACAGCCGTCCCGGCAGGATGTTTCCTGCCGGGACGGCTGCCATATGGGGAGGAGAGAGCGCCCGGCGTACGCCGGGCGCGTCCGGCCAGCGCGGCCGTACAGGCCGCGTCTCTCCGGCGGGCTCAGTCTCCGCCCTGCTGGGCATATGCCTGATCCATGGCCGCCAAGGTGTAGTCGTCGGCAATGCCCGTGGCAATCAGGCCGTGGGAGAGCTGAAACGCCCGGATCTGTTCCGGGGTGTAGCCCGTCACCGGGAAAAAGGGGGGAGTCTGCTGTTCCACGACGGGTTCCGGTGAGGGGGAGGGGGCGGTACCCGCCTGGCTGGGTGAAGCCGCTAGTGCATGAGAGGAACAAACCAATACCAGCACCGCGGCAATGGTTACAAGTAGCCGGCGGCTGCGGCAGCAGAGCTGCTGCCGGATAGGCTCTTTTTCCATGGTATGATCCATCGCCGCAACCTCCGTTCTTTCGTTCTTTTGGTTTACGATAACACGATATCAGGGGTTTCTTCATCCATGCTGTACGTAATCTTAAGATTTCTTAAGAATGGAAATAATTTCCCGAAAGGCATTTGGCAGCGGGGATTGGCCAACGGTGGGCTTACAGCCCCCTATCAGGGCGCTGCCCGGCGGGGACGGATGGTTTCCTCTTGCGCAGCCAGGGGCAAACGTGTATAATGATACAGATACCGGAAAACAGCCGGCCGGAAAGGGTGAGTACACTATGAAGGTAACGTTTTTAGGAGCAGCCCATGAAGTCACGGGAAGCTGCACGCTGCTGGAGGCGGGCGGAAGCCGGGGGCTTGTGGACTGCGGCATGGAACAGGGCAAGGACATTTTTGAAAACCAGAGCCTTCCGGTGGCGGCGGGGGAGATCCAGTTCGTACTGCTGACACACGCCCACATCGATCACTCCGGCAATTTGCCTCTCCTGTTTAAGACCGGCTACGACGGGCCCGTTTACGCCACCCAGGAGACATGCGACCTGTGCCGGATCATGCTTCGGGACAGCGCCCATATTCAGGAGTCGGAGGCCGAGTGGCGCAACCGGAAGAACCAGCGCTCCGGAAAACCGGATTATGAGCCGGTGTATACCATGGCGGACGCGGAAGCGGCCATTGCCCACCTGCGCCCGGTGCATTACGGAGAAATGGTCCAAGTGGACGAGCATTTCACCGTGCGGTTCCGGGACGTGAGCCATCTGCTTGGTTCGGCCTGCATTGAGGTCTGGATCCAGGAAGGGGACACGGTCCGGAAGATGGTTTTCAGCGGCGATGTGGGGAACCTGAACCAGCCCATCATCCGGGATGTGCCCCAGACGGTGGAGGAGGCGGACTATGTGGTGGTGGAGTCCACCTATGGAGACCGGCTCCACGACCGGCACGTACCGCCGGTGGAGAAGCTGGCGGAATACATCCAGCGCACACTGGACCGGGGCGGCAACGTGGTGATCCCGTCGTTTGCCGTAGGGCGCACCCAGGAGATGCTCTACTACATCCGGGAGATTAAGCAGAAGGGGCTGGTGCATGGCCACGATAATTTCCCGGTATACGTGGACAGCCCGCTGGCCAACGAGGCCACCGGCATTTACCTGCAATGCGGCCGGGAATGCCTGGACGAGCAGACGCGGGCTCTGGTGGACCAGGGGATCAACCCCATCTGGTCCGAGGGGCTGAAGATCTCCGTCACCAGCGAGGACTCCAAAGCCATCAACAACGATCCGGAACCGAAGGTAATCCTGTCGGCCAGCGGCATGTGCGAGGCGGGGCGGATCCGGCACCACCTGAAGCACAACCTCTGGCGCAAGGAGAGCACGGTCCTGTTTGTGGGCTATCAGGCGGAGGGGACTCTTGGCCGGAAACTCTACGAGGGCGCGGAAAAGGTCCGGCTGTTCGGAGAGGACATCCGGGTGAACTGTGAAATTGGCCTGCTGCCTGGCAAGAGCGGACATGCCGACCGGGACGGGCTGGTGGCCTGGCTGGCGGGGTTCCAGCAGAAGCCCAAGCTGGTGTTTGTCAACCACGGGGAGAACGAAGTCACCGATCTTTTCGCCTCCTATCTGGAAAAGGAGCACGGATATAAGACCTTTGCGCCGTACAGCGGCACGGAGTTTGACCTGGGTGCGGAGAAGTTCCTGGCCTGTCCGGAGGGAGTTCCCGTGCGGAAGGAGACCGACGGCGGACAGCGGGCCGAGGGCTTGTTCCGGCGGCTTCGGGAGGCTGGAGAGAAGCTTATGGCCATCATCCGGGGCAGCAAGGGGCTTCCCAACCGGGATATACAGCGGTTTGCCGAGGAAGTCGAGGAATTGTGCACCCGGTGGCGCTGAGGTGCCGGCCGGAGAGAAGAACAGCGGGCGCGGCCGGAGCCGGCCCTGGACAGGAGGAACGATATGGCAGAGGAGAAGCCGGCGTATAAACGGGTACTGTTGAAGATCAGCGGCGAGGCACTGGGCGGGCCGTCCGGTCAGGGACTGGATTTCCGGTTCATGGAACAGGTATGCGGCGTGGTAGCCCGGTGTGCGGCGCTGGGGGTGGAGCTAGGCATCGTAGTAGGCGGCGGGAACTTCTGGCGGGGCGTGAAAAACGGCGAGGGCCACATGGACCGTGCCCGGGCGGACTATATGGGGATGCTGGCGACGGTGATGAACAGCCTGGCGCTCCAGGATGTGCTGGAACAGCAGGGCGTGAGAGCCGGAGTTATGACTGCCATAGAGATACAGCACATCGGGGAGACGTTTTCCGTGGACCGTGCCAACGCCTGGTTCCGGGAGGGCCGGGTGATAATCTTTGCCGGCGGGGTAGGAAGCCCCTTTTTCACCACCGATACCGGGACGGTGCTGCGGGCCGCCTTGGTGGGGGCGGATATCATCCTCCTGGCAAAAAACGTGGACGGCGTGTATTCCGCGGATCCTCGGCAGGATCCCAGCGCGGTGCGCTACGACTGCCTGACCTATGAGGAAGTCCTGGCCCGGCACCTGGCGGTAATGGACAGCACCGCCACCTGCATGGCCATGGACAACCACATTCCCGTTATGGTGTTTGCCCTGAAGGATCCGGAGAATATTCTGCGTGCCGTGCGGGGAGAGACCGTGGGCACCATCGTAAGATAAAAAAGGGAGGAAACGACAATGTCTGAACTTCAGGAATTCAAGGAGAGAATGACGAAAACCACAGAAGTCCTTTCCGCACAGTTTGCTGCCGTCCGGGCCGGCCGCGCCAACGCTGCCGTGCTCAACCAGATCACGGTGGACTATTACGGCGTTCCCACCCCCATCCAGCAGATCGCGTCCATTTCCACGCCGGATCCCCGGACGCTGGTGATCCAGCCCTGGGACGCCAGTTCCCTGAAAGCCATTGAAAAGGCCATCCTCACCTCCGAGCTGGGCATCAACCCGCAGAACGATGGGCGGGTGCTGCGCCTGGTGTTCCCGCAGCTGACGGAGGAGCGGCGCCGGGAACTGGCCAAGCAGGTGCGCAAATACGCCGAGGACGCCAAGGTGGCCGTGCGCAACGTGCGCCGGGACGCCATGGAGAAGTTTAAGAAAATGCAGAAAAAGACAGAGATTACCGAGGATGACCTGAAGGACCTGGAAAAGGACCTGCAGAAACTCACCGACGATTTCATCAAGACGGTGGACAAGCTGGCGGAGAAGAAGGAAAAAGAGCTCTTCGAGATCGGATGAACCAGACGGGAGAGAACCGGCCCCATCAGGGCGAAGGGATAGAGCGCGTCCCCCGGCACATAGCGATCATCATGGACGGCAACGGCCGGTGGGCGAGGCAGCGGGGGCTGCCTCGCTCGGCCGGTCATGCCGCCGGGGCGGAGACATTCCGGCGCATTGCTACCCACTGCCGCAACCTGGGCCTGGAGCACCTGACCGTATATGCCTTTTCCACGGAAAACTGGAAACGGTCCCAGGACGAGGTGAGAGGCATCATGTTGCTGCTGGAAAAGTATCTGCATGAGTCCATTGAAAAAATGGAAAAAGACCGGATACGCCTGAAGATTCTGGGGGACACCTCGGCGCTCTCCCCGGGGCTGCGGGAGCTGATCGGCCGGACGGACACCATCGCCCGGCGGCTGCCGGACTGCTTTCAGGCCAACGTGTGCCTGAACTACGGCGGGCGGGACGAGATCGTCCGGGCGGTGCGCCGCTGGAAGGCGGCCGGGCCGGAGGAGGAGCTGACGGAACAGGCTCTGTCAGCCTGCATGGATACGGCGGGGATCCCGGATCCGGATCTCATAATCCGGACGGGAGGGGAATACCGTATATCGAATTTCCTTCTCTGGGAGGCTGCCTATTCGGAGCTTCTGTTTTGCGAAACGCTCTGGCCGGATTTTACGGAGAAAGATATAGACGACGCCATAACGGTCTTCCGAAGCCGTGACCGGCGGTTCGGAGGGGTGAAGGCGTGAAAGTTCGCGTAGCAACGGCCCTGGTGGGCCTGCCGCTGATGTTTGTTCTGGTGCTGCTGGCGCCCATATGGATGACGGGTGCGGCGGTGGGCTTTGTCTGTGCCGGCGCGGCATTTGAGTTTATGAGCTGCACGGACCGTGGGGCGCCCCGCCGCATGGTCTTTTGGCCCACTGCATCGGGGGCGGCGATCCCCTTGGTTTACACCCTGGGGGAGGGCCGCCTGGTACCGGCGATATGCTCTCTTCTGGTACTGGTGCTGTTTAGCGAACTGATGCTGTCGTTCCGGACGGGCCATGAAATCCAGAAACTGGAGACGGTGTCTCACGGCGTGCTGGCAGGCGCCGTGCTGCCGCTGATGTTTTCGGCCATTGTGCGTCTGGGCATGGCGGAGGAGGCCGGGCGGGCATGGATGCTCCTTCCGTTCATGATCGCATTTTCCTGCGACGCGGGGGCCTACTTTGCGGGCAGAGCCATCGGCGGACGGAAGCTGACGCCCCGGCTGTCGCCGCATAAGACCGTGGCGGGCTCCGTGGGCGGGCTGGTATCGGCCACGGTGGTGGCGGTGGCGTATGGTTTGGTGCTGCGCTCGGCCGGCCTGGAGGTTCGGATCTTCCTCATGGCGGTGTATGGCTTGGCGGGGAGCGTGGCCTGCCAGATGGGGGATCTTACCTTCTCTGCGGTGAAGCGGCTCTGCGGCTTCAAGGACTACGGGCGGATCCTGCCGGGACACGGGGGGATGCTGGACCGGTTCGACAGTATGTTTTACCTGGCGCCTCTGCTGGAGATGCTGATGCAGGCGGCGCCGGCGATTGCAGCGTGAGGACATAGCCATGGTAACAGGAATCAGCATATTGGGGTCCACCGGATCCATCGGACGGCAGACCGCGGAAGCGGCCGGCCGTCTTGGCATACCGGTGCTGTCCCTGGCGGCCCGGGCGGATATTGACCGCCTGGAGGAACAGGCCCGGCGGTTTCACCCCCGGTATGTGGGCGTGTATGACCCGCAGGCGGCACGGACCCTCCGGGACCGGCTGTCGGATACGGATATTTTGGTGGAAGGCGGGGAGGAATCCCTGATCCGGGCGGCGGCGGTGCCGGAGGCGGACTGCGTGGTAACCGGCGTTTCCGGGAGTATTGGGCTGCGCCCCACTCTGGAAGCCATTCGGGCCGGCCGGCGGATTGCCTTGGCGAACAAGGAAACTTTAGTGTGTGCCGGAGAACTGGTGATGGATCAGGCCCGAAGGCACGGTGCCCAGATTCTGCCGGTGGATTCGGAACACTCCGCCATTTTCCAATGCCTAACTGGGCGGCGGGCGGGGGAACTGCGCCGGATCCTCCTGACCGGCTCCGGCGGCCCGTTCCGGGGCTGGAGCCGGAACCAGACTGAAACGGTTACCCCGGAACAGGCGGTATGCCACCCCAACTGGCACATGGGGCCGAAGATCAGCGTGG
>CALWYY010000082.1 GCA_944385885.1 uncultured Oscillospiraceae bacterium
TTGGGGCGTGCCCTTGCTCTTCTTCACCGCGGCGCCTGGAAAAGGGGGCGTCCGGCTTGTGTTATGGGGTTTGCTCGGAACCCGCCTCCGGCGGCGCCGGGACGGTGGTTTCCGGGGTGGGTTCCGGCGTGGGCTCCGGGGTAGGCTCCTGTGTGGGTTCCGGCGTGGGCGTAGGTGTGGCGGTGGCGGGAGCCTCCGTAGGCGTGGGCGTAGGTGTGGCGGTGGGCTCCTCCGTCTCTTCCAGATCGCCGAAAATGCCGGTGGGATATCCCCGGTAAGCCGGGTCGTTGAAATACACAATGTCCAGCCCCGCGTTGATGGGCTGCATGATCCGCCGCCAAATCTGCGCGGCGGGGTTGCCGGAAAAGTACATAGGAGCGGGCATCTCATAGCCCGTCCATACCACGGTGACGTAGTACGGGGAGAAGCCGCAGAACCAGCGGTCCTTGTCGTCGGAGGTGGTGCCGGTCTTGCCGGCCACGGGCATGCTGCCGTTGCCCAGGTAGGCCTCATAGCCTGTGCCGTACCAGGCGGCGGCCTCCAGCATCTCCGTCATGCAGCGGGCCGTATCCGTCTTAAAGACATTGCTGGTGGTTACCGAGTTGTCCAGCACCGTGTGCCCGTTGGAGTCCGTTACCAGGGAATAGGACCGGGCATAGGTCATCAAGCCGTCGTTGGGAAACACCGTAAAGGCCTGGGCCATCTCCCGCACCGTGGCCCCCTCTGTAAGCTGGCCCAGGGCCAGGGGAGCGTAGTCCCGGTCGGCCTCCACCAGCCGGAATCCCATTTTCTCTGTCAGGTACTCGTAGGAGACGCTGGGGGTGAGCTTATCCAGGATCTGGGCTGCCACCGTGTTCAGAGAGCTGACCAAAGCGTCCCAGATGGTCACCACACCCCGGTACCCGCCGCCGGAGTTCCGGGGATACCAATAGGTGCCGCTGAGGGTGATATCCGGGCTGTCGTCCACCAGGGTGGATTCGGTAATCAGTCCCAGATCCATGGCCGGGCCGTAGACCGACAATGGCTTCAGGGACGACCCGGCGGGCCGCCGGGTGTCGGTGGCGTAGTTCCACTCAAAGTTGGCGTCTTTGACCCCTGTGCCGCCAGCCAGGGCTTTGATTTCCCCGGTGTAGGGATCCATAACTATGCAGCTGGACTGCAGGGGCTGCTCGTTCCAGTAATAGGGCTGAGGCAGGCTGTCCCGATCCTCATAGATGCTGTCCACTACCTCCTGGATATCCGGATCCATGCAGGCGTAGATCTGGTATCCGCCGTGGTAGAGAAGCTGGGAAGCCGCCTGCTCCGAGAGCCCCAGCTTGGTTTGCAGGTCGCTGAGCACATCCTGGATCACCACCTCCACGTAGTAGGGGTAGATCTCCTGCTGATAGATCTCGTTTTCGCCACGGACAAAGTGCAGCTCGTCGTTGTTCACCTCCGCCAGCGCCTGGGTGTACTCCGCGTAGGTGATATACCCCTGGTCATACATCTCATAGAGGATGGTCCGGGTGCGCTTGGCGTTTTCCGACTTGCTGACAAAGGGGCTGTACTGAGAGGGGTTGTTGGTAATGCCGATGATGCTGGCGCACTGGGCCAGGGTCAGATCCTGCACGTCCTTGCCGAAGTAGATGTCCGCGGCCATGTACACGCCATTGGCTCCCTCTCCGAAGTACACCACGTTCAGGTACCACTCCATGATCTCCTGCTTGGTGTATTTCTGTTCCAGCTCCAGCGCCCGGAAGATCTCCATAAGCTTGCGCTGGACGGTGATGTCGTCCTCGGTGGTGACGTTTTTGATCAGCTGCTGGGTGATGGTGGAGCCGCCAAAATCGTTTTTCATCCCCAGGAACATGTTGACAAAGGCGCCCACGGTCCGGTACCAGTCCACGCCCTTGTGGTCATAGAACCGCTTGTCCTCAATGGCCACGGCCGCCTGCTCCAGCTCAATGGGGATATCTTCATAGTCCACCCAGATACGGTTCTCACTGCTCTTGAGCACCGCGAGCTCTCGCTGGTTGCCTTGGCTGTCCACTACCCAAATGGTGCTGGACAGGGACAGGGCGTAGTCCTCCAGAGTAATATTCAGGTCCGTGGACAGGCTGGTTTTTACGTAGTAGGCAAAAATACAGGTAAACAACATACCGGCCGTCAGGAAAATCAGGATGGCGGACAGGACGATCTTCAGGCATAGGCGCACCACGCCTCCTACGGTGGTGGCGGTGACATCCGCCACACCGGCCGCCTGGCGCAGGGCGCGGCGGCTGACCCGGCCCTTCCGGAGAAAGGGCAGGTTCTGCCAGAATCCGCTGGGCTTGTTGTTATTGTCTGGGTTGTTTTGCTTGTTATTCATGCGTACCTCCCCCCAAAGACTGGGGCAGTCGGAACCAGTGCAGGTAAATAGACCGATGTATTATATCATAATTTCCCCAGATATTGTATCCTAAATGAAAATTTTTTAGGAAGCAGCCGGCGGCGGTTTTGGTTTAAAAAGGGAGAAATGGGGGTATACTTCGCCTGGAGGTGAAGGAAGATGGGCAAAAAGATCCGGATGGTTACGGGACTGGCGGCGCTGGTGCTGGCGTTGGCGCTTCCGGCCACCGCCGCGCTGGTCCAGAGCGAACCGGAACCCGCCGCAGAGAGGACGCTGGGACCGGGGGAATATCTGCTGGGCAATTACCACGGCTGCGTGGCTGTCTATGGCCCCGAGGGGAGCTCCCTGCCGCAGCAGGTGACGGATATTGAGATCGCCCTGCTGCCTCGGGCCGACCGGAACAACCTGGACGAAGGGATCCTGGTGGAGAGCCGCCGGGAGTTGGTCATGCTCCTGGAAGATCTGGGCTCCTGATCATCCGCGGGATATACTTGATTTTTCCCATGTCCGTGGTATAATAAAAGCACCCCGACAAATGAGGTGCACACCATGAATGAGGATTTTGGCTCTGATTATATCACCATCAGCGATGAGGACGGCAACGAGTTCGAGCTGGAACTGCTGGATACCCTGGAGTTTGAGGGGAAGACGTATTCCGTTCTGGTGCCGGCAGACATTGACACCATGGACGTGAACGATCCGGATTACGGTTACGTGATCTTGGAGAATACCCAGCAGGACGGGGAGGAACTGTTCATCTCCGTGGACGATGAGGAGGAGCTGGAGCGGGTGTACCAGCACTATATGCAGCTGCTGGATCAGGAGGAAGAGGACGAGGCTTCCGGCGGGGACGAGTGACCAGAGATCTGCGGTGCCCGTGGTTTTACCGGGCCCTTTTAAACCCACATTAGATATAAGGGACGCCGGACTCCCGCCGGGGATTGCAGGCCTCCCGGCCCATTTTTGGGCTGGACGTTGGAAGCAGTGATACGGCGGGGAGGCGACCCACCTGCCGAGTTGTGCAGGTTCTAATCGGGCCCCCACGGCATTGCGGATTGGGGCACGCCTTGCGGCGTGCCCTTTTTTTGTATGAAGGGTACATAGACCGCGATAATCGGTCGGCCGGACAAAGACGGTCTCCGCCCTAGAATAACCGCCCCGCGTCAGCGGGGCGGAGTCGGGGCAGGTTACCGGTGCACGCCCCAGAAAAACAAAGCGACGGTGCCCGGTCCCACATGGGACCCGGTGACCGGCTCATAGCAGACGCTGAGCACATCCCCGCGGAACCCCTGCTTGCGCAGGAGGCTCTCCAAAAGGGCGGTGTCCCCGGGATTGTCGGCGTGGGCGATGCCCACAGGGAGGGTGTTGTCGGATACCAGGGAGGCGTAGCGTTCGGCCAGGGCGGCCATGGCGTGACGCATGCCTCTGGCGCCCCCGCAGCGGACAATATGGCCCTGCTCATCTCCCCGGAGCAGGGGCTTGATGTTCAAAAGGTTCCCAGCCAGGGCCACGGCGCCGGAGATCCGGCCGCCCCGCTTCAGGTATGTCAGATCCTCTACCACAAAGTATTGGCACATCCGGTCGCTCCACTCCTGGGCGCGGGTGAGGATGTGAGCAAAAGAGGCCCCCTCCGCCGCCAGCTGGGCGGCCTTGAGCACCTGCATCCCCTCTCCCAGGGACGCCCCCCGGGTATCAAATGCAGCGACCTGGCGCTGGGGATACTGCTCGCTCAGCTCGGCGGCGGCACTCTGGGCGGCAGCCAAAGTTCCGCTGATGCCGCTGGAGATGCCCAGGTAAATCACATCGTCCCCCTGGCGGAGACAGTCCTCGAAAGCGTCCCGCAGGGTCTGGGGGGTGATCATGGAAGTGCGCACATCCGCTCCGGCGCGCATCTGCTGGTAGAACTGTTTCCCGTCAAATTCCTCTGCCGGGGCGGCCTGGCCGTCAATGGTATAGGTAAGGGGCACCAGGCGGATGGCATGGCGCTCCAGAAGCTCCTGGGGAAGGTTGGCGGCGTTGTCGGTAAAGATGCGGATCATGGCAAGGCTTCCTTTCGGGATGTATCTTTATACAATATGTATATGTTTTTGTTTGATGGGGCGCGCTGCACCGTCCCTCCCATGATACGGGATAGAGGGGAAGATTGCATCCTTTTGTTTGTTCTTCCAGGTAGATTTTACGGGGAGGCGGAGTAGAGAGGCTTTTGCCCGGGCTCTACACTTTAGTCTATCGGCTCTCCTTTCCGGTTTTTGCCGGCAAAGGGAGAAAGGAAAGGGGGAGAAGATCGTGAAAATGACCACACTCTGTTATCTGGAGCGGAACGGGCAGTACCTGATGCTTCACCGGAACCGGAAACCCGGGGACGAGAACCTGGATAAATGGATCGGGGTGGGGGGGAAGTTTGAACCGGGAGAAAGTCCGGAGGATTGTATGCGCCGGGAAGTCCGGGAGGAAACTGGGCTTACGGTGACCGACTGGCGGTACCGGGGGCTGGTGACGTTCGTATCCGACCGATGGCCCTGTGAGTACATGCACCTGTTCACCTGCAGCCAGTGGACCGGCCGCCTGCGGCCCTGCCCGGAGGGGGATCTGGCCTGGATCGGGAAGAGGGACCTGTACGGCCTGACCCTGTGGGAGGGCGACCGGCTGTTTTTGCGCCTGCTGGAGGAGGACGAACCGTTTTTCTCCCTGAAGCTGGTGTACGGCGGGGAGGTTCTCACGGCAGCGGAGCTGAATGGGAGGCCTGTCTTTCCTCTGCACGTGCCCGGCGGGACCGGGGACGCCGGATAGACGGCCTCCCGCCGCCTGAAACAGCCCTGCTCTGTGGCAGAAAGCGCCCGGCGCCGGAAACTTCCGGCGCCGGGCGCTTTCCTTTCCATTATTTCTATCCCACAGCCCCTCGACGCTGCCGCTGGGACAGACGCCCGCTGGGCTCCGGGAATCCGGGGAGGGCGGCCTCAGAGCTGGGGCCTCTCTGCCGTGCCGGGATAGTCTACACGCCCCGCGCGCTTGTGCTCGCTGCGCCGGTGGTAGCGGCAAATGATCTCCTCCTCCCCGGCGGCCACGGGCTCGCCGGCCAGATACCGGTCGATGGCCCGGTAGGATACGCCCATCTCCGCCTCGTCGGTCTGTCCCTCAAACAGCCCGGCGGAGGGGGCCTTGGTGCGGATGGACTCGGGGGCCCCCAGCCAATCCAGAAAAGCCAGGACTTCCGTGGCGGTCAGATCGGCAATGGGGTTAAAATCCCCGGCGCCGTCGCCCCACTTGGTATAATAGCCCATATAGATTTCGCTCCGGTTCCCGGTGGACGCCACCAGCCGGCCCTCTGCGCCGGCCACTGCGTACAAAACCGTCATGCGCAGCCGGGGAGCAATATTTCCCCGGGCGGCGTCGGTGAGTTCCGTCGCCGCCTCCAGGCTGGCCAGGGCGGCCTGGCGCACCGGCGTCAGGTCCACGGTACGGGTTTCGATATCAAACTGCCGGGCCACGGCCAGCCCGTCCTCCCGGTCGCTGCCGTAGTTCCGGCTGGAGGCACAGGGCATGATGATGCCCACTGTGTCCGGACAGGCGGCCTTGCAGAGGATCCCCACCAAGGCCGAGTCCTTGCCGCCGCTGTTGCCGTAGACGATCCCCCGGCAGCCGCTGGCGCCTACCAGCCCTCGGATAAAGGCTACCCGGGCGTCAAATTCCTGCTTATAATCGCGCATGCTCCGCTCCTCCGTCCATTTTTGTACTAACTCCAAGGGGGAGAGGCGCCCCTTCCCCCGTGCCGCATCAGTCCGCTCCCAGCCGGGCCAGCATCCCCGCCCGGGCCGCCTCCTCGGCGGCATCCTCCAGCGGCTCCAAATCCGCCCGCCCGTACTTCCGCTCCAGGGCGCAGGCCAGCAGCCGGTCGCAGAAGGCCGGGTTTTTGGGCAGAAGAGGACCGTGGCTGTATGTGCCGAATACGTTTTTGTACCGGGCCCCCTCGGTTCCGTCCTCCCCGTTGTTGCCGTACCCTTTCCGGACCCGGCCCAGGGGGCGCACGCCGCTGCCCAAATAGGTGCGCCCGCCGTGGTTTTCAAAACCGATCACCAGGCTCCCGCCGTCCTCCGGCTCCAGCTGGAAAACGTAGTTGCCGATGAGCCGGTCCTCCGAACCCAGGGTGTACAGGTCCAGAGCCCCGATGTAGGGGCATTCCTGACCGTCCGCCGTCCGGTAGGAACGGCCGAGAAGCTGGTAGCCTCCGCATACGCATAGAAACGGCATCCCGTCCTCCACCGCACTGCGGATGTCTGCTCCCCGGCCCCGGCGCAGGTCCTCCAGCAGCACCGTCTGCTCAAAGTCCTGCCCCCCGCCGATAAACACAAGGTCAAACGCCCCCAGGGCGTCCCCGCCGCCCAGGGGCAGCTCCGTCAGCGAAAAGCCCAGGCCCCGCCATTCCAGCCGCCGCCGCAGGCAAAGGATGTTCCCCCGGTCTCCATAGAGATTCAGCACGTCCGGATACAGATGACAGATTTTCAGCTCCATGGCCATCACTCCCAGAATTTTCCGCCGCCGCCTGCCGCGGCAAGCTTGTCCCGCACCACCAGCATGGAGGTGTAGTTGGGCAGAATGTATACCGGTACGGAAAGGCCGCGCACTGCCGCCACCAGCTCATCCGCCGTGTCAAAAACCTGGATTTTCTCATCATCGGCTCCCGCGTATTTCAGACGCAGGCGCATGTCCTGGGCCCGGGTACCGTATACGCCGATCTGGGAAAAAGACCGCCGGGCGAAAAGGGACTCGTAGGCGGCGTCCCAGATCCAGGATACGTCCGTACCGTCGGCCAGGTTGTCGTTGAGGCAAAACACGGGGAAGCATTCCCCAGGCACTGACGCCAGATATTCCAGCGCCCGGTCGCAGCCGGCGGGGTTTTTCACCAAAACAATCTGCACCGGCGTGTCCCCCAGGCGCAGGGACTCCATGCGCCCGAATACCGCCCCAAAGGATTCCAGGGACCGGGCCGCGGCGGGAAGGTCCCAGCCCATGGCCCCGGCCCCGGCCAGGGCGGCGGCGGCGTTGCACACGTTGTACAGAGCCGGCAGAGCCACCCGGAAATTCAGGTTTCCTTCCGGCGCGGCCATGGTGACCAGGCTCCCGCCCTCCGGGGCCGGGGCCACGGAAGTGACGGAATAATCCGGCCGGGGCCGCTCCCGTCCGCACTCCGGGCAGTACCAATCTCCCAGATGGGCATAGGTGTGCCGCCGGTAGGCGTACCGGGCTCCGCAGCCCAGGCAGTGAGGGGCGTCGGATACCGCCGCCGCCTCCCCCTCTCCCGGGATATCCAGGCCGTAAAACAGGCAGGGGTTGCCGGCGTCCAGGTGCAGCGTGGCGGTGAGGGAACAGTCCGCGTTCAAGCAGGCCACCGCCTCCGGGGCCTTTTCCAGCCCCGAAAGGATGCTCCGCCGGGCATGGGTCACCTCCCCGTAGCGGTCCAGCTGGTCCCGGAACAGGTTGGTGACCACCACGGCCTTGGGCCGGATGGCCTGGGCTGCCGCCGGAAAGGCCCCCTCGTCGCACTCGATCACCGCCAGCTTTTTCCGGGGCCGGCCGGTGAGGCTGGCGGAAAAGACAAACTCCGCCGTGATCCCCGACAGCAGGTTCGCCCCCGCCCGGTTGGACAGGCAGGGCCGCCCCGCCTGCTCCAGCATGTGCCGGAGCATGGCCGCCGTGGTGGTTTTGCCATTGGTGCCGGTGACCATGATCACATCCACCGGCCGGGCCAGCCGGGCCAGCAGGCCAGGGTACAGGCGCAGGGCGATCTTCCCCGGCAGGGCCGTACCTCCCCGGCCGAAAAGACGCAGAACAAACCGGCTAATCCGGCAGGCCGCGCAGGCCAACATTACTCTCAGTCTCATAGGCGTATACACTCATCCCGGCCGGCGCCCACAGAGACCCAGCGAATGGGGCAGTCTACGGCCTGTTGTATCCAAAGCACGTACTGGCGGGCGGCCTCCGGCAGCTCCGCCATCGTACGGCACCGGGAGATATCCCCGGAGAACCCTTCCAGGTATTCGTATACCGGCCGGGCGGACCGCTGGCGCCAGGCAGAGGGGAAATCCCGGGTGACCTGGCCGTGGATCTCGTAGCCCGTGCACACGGGGATGCGCTCCATGCCGGAGAGCACGTCCAGCTTAGTCAGGGCCAGTTCCGTAGCGCCCTGGAGGCGCACGCCGTAACGGGAGGCCACCGCGTCGAAGGCGCCCACCCGGCGGGGCCGGCCTGTGGCGGCGCCGTACTCCCCGCCCGATTCTCGCAGGGCCTCCGCCTGGGCTCCGGAAAACTCGCAGACAAAGGGGCCCTCCCCTACGCAGCTGGAATAGGCCTTCATAATGCCGATCACCCGGTCCAGCCGCCGGGCGGGAATGCCCGCGCCGATGGGGGCGTAGGCCGCGATCGTGCTGGAAGAGGAGGTGTAGGGGTAGATACCAAAGTCAATATCCCGCAGGGCGCCCAGCTGGGCCTCGAAGAGAATGGATTTTCCCTCCTCCGCCGCCCGGTCCAGGTAGGCGCCGGCGTCACACACGTATTCACGCAGCGGAAGGGCGTACGTCTCCAGCCAGGAAAGCGTCTCCTGGGCGGAGACCGGCGCATGGCCGTACCCCTTCTCCACCGTAAGGTTCTTCCACTCCACCAGGGCCGCCACCTTTTCTCCCAGGGAGCCGGGATCCAGCAGGTCCTCCATCCGAAGGGCCTTTTTCATGTACTTGTCCCCGTAGACCGGGGCAATGCCCCGCCGGGTGGACCCGTACTGCCGGTCCCCCAGCCGGTCCTCCTCCAGGTTGTCCAGAAGCCTGTGAAAGGGCAGGCACAAAACGGCCAGATGGCTGATCTTCAGGTTTCGGGGGGAGATATCCACCCCCCTGGCCCGAAGGCGTCCCATCTCCCCGGCCAGGTGCTCCGGATCCACCGCCATGCCCGGACCCATGACGTTCACCGTGGACGGGCGCAGGATGCCGGAGGGGAGAAGGTTTAAAACGAACTTCCCCTGGGCGTTTACCACGGTATGGCCGGCATTGTTGCCGCCCTGATACCGGGTGACAATGTCGTAATCGGCACAGAGCAGGTCCACCATACGGCCCTTGCCCTCATCGCCCCAGTTGACGCCCACAACGGCGGTGAGCATTGCGCATCTCCTCCTTGGCGCCGGGGTTTCCGGCGCGGTCTGTTTTTGGACGGAGCCTTACTCCACGGTAACGGATTTTGCCAGATTTCGGGGTTTATCGATATCGCAGCCGTTGGCCCGGGCCACGTAGTAGGCAAATAGCTGCAGAGGCACAATTTCCGGGATGGGGGCCAAAAGCGGGTCGGTGGTTGGTACAAACACCGCGTCGTCCGCCTCCTCAAAGATCC
>CALWYY010000083.1 GCA_944385885.1 uncultured Oscillospiraceae bacterium
GGCGCAGAGGCACGGGCAGGAGAGGGCCCCGGCCCGGTGCGATGCACCGGGCCGGGGCCCTCTCCTGCAGCCGGCTCATACCGGGGTGGGCCGGAACACCTCTTTCCCCAGCCGGGGCTCCACGCTGCCCGCCGCGGCGTTTACCAGGGCTTCCGCCAGGCTCACCGCCTGCCCGGAGGGCGCGGAGAACACCAGCTCCACCGCCTCCCCGAAGGAGGCCTCCTCCACCCGAGCCCCCCGGTCCTCCAAAAACCGGCGCAGTCTCTCGTACTGCCCATAGGAGCAGGCCAGAGCGCCCAGGCGCCAGGGCGTCATGCGCACGGTGCCCGCCGCCGCCAGCCCCGCCCGGGCCGCCGCCGAATAGGCCCGTACCAGGCCGCCGGACCCCAGCAGCGTCCCCCCAAAATACCGGGTGGTCACACAGCATACGTCCGTGAGCCCCTCCCCGCGGAGCACCCCCAGGGTGGGCTGGCCCGAGGTGCCTCCCGGCTCCCCGTCGTCTGACCAGCGCAGCACGCCCCCCGCCCGGAGCACGCAGGCCCATACGTTGTGGGCCGCGTCCGGGTGGGCCCGGCGGATCTCGGCCACAAACTCCCGGACCGCCTCCTCCGTCTCCACCGGTTTCACGTGGGCGATAAACCGGCTCTTTTTCTCCTCATACTCGCCCCGGCCGGGCCCGGCGGCGGTAAGGTATCCCTCCGTCAAAGCAGCGCCTCCGTAATCCGCTGGAGCAGCAGCTCCATCCCCTCTCCCGTCCGGGCGGATACGCACACGCCATCCCGGCCCCGGGGCAGCTCCGTCATCACGGGGATGGCGTCGCACTTGTTGTACACCCGCAGCACCGGCGTCTGCCCCGCACCCAGCTCCCGGATCAGGCTGTCCGTTACCTGGGCCTGCTCCTCCCAGTCCGGGGCGGACACGTCGATGACATGCAGCAGCAGGTCGGCGTACTGCAGCTCTTCCAGGGTGGCCTTGAACGCCTCCACCAGATGGGTGGGCAGTTTCCGGATAAACCCCACCGTGTCCGACAGGAGCACCTCCCGGCCCAGCTGGCCCAGCCACAGGCGTCGGGTTGTGGTGTCCAGCGTATCGAACAGCCGGTTGTTGGCGGGAATGTCCGAGCGGGTAAGGCGGTTGAGCACCGTGGACTTGCCGGCATTGGTATACCCCACCAGCGCCACAACAGGCACGGCGTTCTTTTCCCGGCGCCGGCGCTGGGTGGAGCGCACCCGGCGCACCTGCTCCAGATCCGCCTCCAGCTTCTGAATGGTACGGCGGATATGCCGCCGGTCGGTCTCCAGCTGGGTCTCCCCCGGGCCCCGGGTGCCGATGGGGGCGGAGGTGCCCGCCTGGCGTTTCAGGTGCGTCCACATGCCCGTCAGCCGGGGCAGGATGTACTGGTACTGGGCCAGCTCCACCTGCAGCCGCCCCTCCCGGGTCCGGGCCCGCTGGGCAAAGATGTCCAGGATCAGCCCCGGCCGGTCCAGTACCCGCACCCCCAGCTCCTCCTCCATGCCCCGGGCCTGGGACGGGGTCAGCTCATTGTCAATCAGCGCCAGATCGCACTCCTGGGCCTGGATCAGCTCCCGGAGCTCCCGCAATTTCCCCGAGCCGAAAAAGCACCGGGGGTCCGGAGCCGGCCGGCTCTGGAGCACCGCCGCTACCGCTTCCGCCCCCGCCGTCTCCGCCAGCGCCCCCAGTTCCGCCATGGACTGTTCCGTGCTCCGCTCCTCCGGCGCCATGGACGCCGCCGACAGCCCCGCCAGCAGCGCCCGCTCCGGTTGTCTCCTCAGTTCCTGTATCTCTCGTTCCTCCCCGTCCTGTCCCGGTCCTCGCCGGTCACTCCTCCGTATCCGGAATCTTTTCCACCAGCACCCGCTCCACCCGAAGCCCGTCCTCGTCCATGGCCAGGACCCGGGCCCGGAGCCCGCCGGTCTCCAGGCTGTCCCCCGCCTTGGGGAACCGCCCAAATTTCTCAATGGTCCACCCGCCTACCGTGGCGCTGTCCGTGTCCAGATCCTCCTCCGACCGCTCCAGCAGCTCCGCAAAGTCGCCGATGGGCAGGTCCCCGTCCAGCTCGTATGTCCCGTCCGGCCGGGCCACCACCGGGTCCTGGACCTCGTCCGTCTCGTCCCAGATGTCCCCCACCAGCTGCTCCAGCACGTCCTCCAGCGTCACGATCCCCAGCGTCCCGCCGTACTCGTCCGTGACGATGGCCAGGTGCTGCTGCTGGTTCCTCAGCTGGCTGAGCACCGCCGGAAGCTTGACCGTCTTATAAATGTACAGCGGCTCCATCAGCAGCGGACGGATATCCGTCTGCCCGTCGGCCTCCAGCACCGCCTTGAAAAACCGGTTGGTGTACAGGATCCCCACGATGTTGTCGATGCTGTCCTCATATACCGGGATCCGGGAGAAGGCCGCCTCGTCCACCTCCTCCAGGATCTCCTCCCAGCCGTCGTCCACGTCGATGGCCGTCATATCCACCCGGGCGGTCATCACGTCCATCACCGGGATCTGGGAGAAGTCCAGGGCCGCCTGGAGCATCTCGCTGCGCTCCTCGTCGATGACTCCCTCGTCCTCCACCGTCTCGATGATGGACTGGAGCTCCGCGGCCGCCTCCTGCCGCTGGTCCCCCTCCTTCTCCCCTTTCAGGGGGAAGGTAAGTACCCGGATCAGCATCCGGACCAGGAAAATCAGCGGCCACAGCAGCGTCATCAGCAGCCGCAGCACCGGGGAAAACGCCATGGACCAGCGGTTGGCGTTTTTCTTGGCCATGATCTTGGGCGCGGACTCACAGAACACGATCACCACCGCCACCATCAGCACCGTGGAAACCACCGAGGCCCCCGGGGTGTAGCGGCTGCCCAGCAGGGTCATGGTGAGCATGGTGGCCAGGGAATCGGAGCCGATGTTGCACAAATTGTTGCCAATGAGGATGGCCGACAGGGCATCCTCGTACCGGTCCAGCACGCCGCAGGCCGTCCGGGCCCGGCGGGAACCGTCTTCGGCGGCGCTCTCCAGCCGCAGGCGGTTGGCGGAGGATATGGCCATCTCCGAGGCGGAGAAAAAGGCGGAGCCAAACAGCAGAACCAGCATGGCCGCTCCGGCCCATAACAGGTTCATTCCTCGCCGCCCCCTTCCTCTTCCTCTTCCGGCAGGAGGGTCACGCGCACCTTCAGCACCCGCCGGTGGCGCATCTGGGCCACCCGCACCCGCAGCCGGTGCCAGACAAATTCGTCCCCTTCCTCCGGGACGATGTCAAATTGTTCGTAGACCCACTCTCCCACGGATTTCCGGTCCCACTCCGTGTCCTCCGGGTCCTCGTAATCCAGGCTGTCCAGCAGGTCCTCCATGCTCATGTCCGGGTCCACCTCGTACTCCCCGCTCCCCAGGGCCTGGAAGTCCACCCGGGCCACGTCGTCCTCGTCCCAGATCTCTCCCACCAGCTCTTCCAGGATGTCCTCCACCGTGATGATGCCCAGCGTCCCTCCGTAGCTGTCGGTGACCACCGCCAGGTTCCCCTTCCGGCGGCTTAGCTCCGTTGGCACGGCCCGCACGGGGACGGAGCGGCGGACCCAGCAGGGCTCGCCTACCAGCTCCCGCAGGGCGGGGTAGTCCTT
>CALWYY010000084.1 GCA_944385885.1 uncultured Oscillospiraceae bacterium
ATGGCATAAGTCAGCACTTCCCCAGCGGATTTTTCCACCATAAAATCGCCCGCCGCATCGTCAATATTGCCCCTTTGAGCTCTCCGGCGGCCAGAAGCGCCGGGTGGCCATCGCCGGGGTCATGGCTATGCGTCCGGAAGTGCTGGTGCTGGACGAGCCCATGGCCGGGCTGGACCCAGCCGGGTGCCGGGAGGTGGTGGCAAACCTCCGCCGTTACCGCCGGGAAACCGGCAACACCGTGATCCTTGTCACCCACGACATGGACATTGCCGCCCAGGTGGCTGACCGGCTGATCGTCATGCACCACGGCCGGGTGGCCATGGATGGGTCGCCCCGGGATATCTTTTCCCGGGCGGGAGAGCTGCGGGCCATTGGCCTGGACATCCCCGGCTGCGCCGGAGTGGCGGAACAGCTTCGGCAGATGGGGTATCCCATCCCCGGGTCCGTCTATACCCCCCAGCAGCTATGCCAGGCCGTGCTGGCCCTGAGAGGGGGCGGAGCGCCATGCTGAAGGACATCACCCTGGGGCAATATTTCCCCGGAAACACCCTGGTACACCGGCTGGACCCCCGCACCAAGCTCATCGCTGTGGTTTTGTACATCGTGGCGCTGTTTTCCGCCAAAAGCTGGGTCTCCAACGGCCTGGTGGTGGCGGTGCTGGTCTTCTGCGTGGCCCTGTCCCGCATCCGCCCGGCAGCCCTGTTCCGGGGGCTGAAGCCCCTGGTGCTGATCGTGATACTGACAGCCCTTCTGAACCTGTTTTACACCGACGGCCGGGTGCTGGCCCAGTGGTGGATCTTCCGGATCACCGCTCAGGGAATCCAGAGGGCCGTTTTGATGGTGCTTCGGATCCTGCTTTTGGTATGCGGTACCTTCCTTTTGACCTATACCACCTCGCCTCTGGCCCTGACAGACGGGCTGGAACGGCTGATGGCGCCCTTGAAGCGGATCCGGGTGCCGGTGCATGAACTGGCCATGATGATGAGCATCGCCCTGCGGTTTATCCCCACCCTCATTGAAGAGACCGATAAAATCATCAGCGCCCAAAAAGCCCGGGGCGCGGACTTTGACACCGGGAATCTGGTCCAGCGGGCCAAGGCCATGCTGCCCATCCTGGTCCCCCTGTTTGTCAGCGCTTTCCGCCGGGCGGATGAACTGGCGACGGCCATGGAGTGCCGCTGCTACCACGGCGGGGAGGGCCGTACCCGGATGAAGGTCCTGACCATGGGCAGGGCGGATGTGGCCGCCCTGGTCTTCTGGTGCCTGGTAGTGGCGGGGGTGTTTCTGCTGGCGGGGAGAGGTCTATGAGGAACATTGCCCTGCGCCTGCGGTACGACGGCTCCGCCTACCACGGCTGGCAAGCCCAGAAAACCCAGATCACCGTCCAGGAGACTTTGGAGAAAGCCCTGACCCAAGTATGCGGCCATCCGGTGAAGGCCGTTGGCTGCGGCCGCACCGACGCCGGAGTCCATGCCCTGCGCTACTGTGCGAATTTCCGCACGGACTGCGGCATACCCATAGACCGGGTTCCTCTGGCGGTCAATGCCCGCCTGCCGGGCGATATCGCGGTAACAGACGCCTGTCAGGTGGACGTCGACTTCAACGCCATTGGCTCTTGCCTTCAAAAAGAATACGTCTATCGCATCCTAAACCGACGCATCCCTGATCCGTTTCTGGACAAGCGGGTGTGCTTCTACCCCTCCCCGCTGGATCTTGGCCTTATGCAGCGGGCGGCGGCGGCCTTTGAGGGGACCCATGATTTTGCCGCCGTGCGCAGCGTGGGGACCGAAACCCGCACCACGGTGCGCACCGTGTACTGGTGCCGGGCCGGACGGGAAGGGGATTTGATCACGGTCCGTGTGTGCGCCAACGGGTTCCTGTACAACATGGTGCGCGCCATGGTGGGTACCATGGTCTACGCCTCCTACGGCAAGCTGTCCCCGGAGGATATCCCCGGGCTGCTGGAGAGCCGGGACCGGCGTCTGACCGGCCCCACCATGCCCCCTCAGGGCCTGTACATGAACCGAGTCTGGTACCAGGGTCCAGCGGGGGAAATGATGGCGAAAGATACGGCAGATGTTGAAAGCCAGGGTTTTATCTGATATAATGTTATGATACGGTTTCCAGCGAGGTAAACCATGGAGAGGCCCACGGGGACTGCGTCCCGGAGAAAAAAGAATATCCTCATTCCGGGGATCGTTTTGCTGGGGGCGGGCATCCTGTTGGTATGCGCGCTTCTGGTGCGAAACGGCAGCGTCACCGCCCGGAACCGAAAGCCGGTGGAATTCGTCCTAATGGAGGGAAACGAACCCTGCTACGCCCCGGCTGGCACAGGGCTGGCCGCCGCCACTACGGCGGGGTTTCAGGTCTTTGCCTCCGACGGGTCCGTGACCACGGAACGGGTGCAGCCCATGGATACGCCCGTGTGCGCGGCCTCCTCCTGGCTATGCATCTTCTACGACGTGGGAGAGCCGGATTTGGTCACCGTGCGGGCCGACGGCGTCACCCAGGTCCTGGAAACGGAGGGCGGCGTAACCTTTGCCCACGCAAACGACGACGGCGCCCTGGCCGTGGTGGCGGAGCGAGAGGGGTATAAGGGCAGTGTGACGGTTTACGACCGGCGTCTGACAGCCCTGTTCCGCTGGGATTCCGGGTCGGGGTACCCGGTGACCGCCCGGGTGTCTGACCAGGGGGTTCTGGTGGTTAACTGCGCCGGGGACCAGGGGAGCGTCCTCCACGGGTTCCGTACGGATCAGGAGGACGAGCTGTTCTCCTACACCGCCCCCGGAGAGCTGATCCTGGATTTTGGTTTCCTGAGCGGCGGTTCCCTGGCCGCTGTTACAGAGTCCCGGTTGATTGTACTGGACGAGTCGGGGGAGGAGATCCTCTCCCATCCCTTCCCGGAGGCCTATCTCACTGCTTTTTCCCTGGAAGGGGATGTAGCCGTGGTGGCGGCCAGTACCCGGTCGGTGGGCGGCAGCACCGTACTGACCGTGGCCGACGGGCGCGGCCGGGTCCTGGAGGAGCTGGATACCGGGCGGGAGGTGCTGGGTTTGGACACCTCCGGCAACCGGGTCCTGGTGCTGTATCCCACGGAGGCCACTCTGTATTCCTCCCGGCTGGAGGATATAATATCCTACCAGAAAGTGGAAAATGTAACCCAGGTCTTTCTCCGCGCCGACGGCACCGCCCTGCTGGCCGGTCCCTCCGGCGTCACCGGGGTCTATTTTGGCCGGTAACCCGGCCGTTCAAAAAGGAGGCGTTCCATGAAAGCCATACTCAGTCTGCTCTTTTTAGCCATCTTGCTGGTGTCCGGCTGGACAGGGTATAAGAAAGGTCTCATCATGGGTGTCGGCAGCCTGCTGGCATTCATTATCTCCATATACGGCGCCAATCTCCTCTCCACCACTTTTTCCTCTGAGATCATCCCCGCCCTGCGGCCATTCGCCAGCGGTTATGTGGAGACCGAGGTCGTAACCAAACAGGTACGCCCCGCCTTGGGCATTGACAGCACCAACCTGTCTATTGAGGATTATTTGGCTCAGAACCCGGGGAAAGAGCCGGAGTTCTGCACCTTGATTTACGAGAACATGGGCATCTATCAGGCCACCGCAGCCCAAATGGCCGCAGAGGCCATGGAGTACGCCGACCAGTTCGATGTCACCACGGAAGAAGCCGTAGTGGAGGTTTTATGCCTGAGGGTTTCCTACGTAGGAGGGTTTATCCTAGCGTTTCTTTTGCTGATTATCGTTCTAACCGTAATTGGAAACATTCCAAACCTGAGTTTCAAAATTCCCAATCTGGATCTTCTTAATGATGCGGGAGGGGCTGTTCTGGGCCTGGTGCAGGGCGTTTGCTTCTGCCTGGTGATTTCCTGGGGACTGAAATTTACCGGGCTTTTCCTTCCTCAGGAAACTCTGTCCAGCACTTTCCTCGTATCCTGGTTTATGAAGGCAAATCTGCTTACCAGCTATTTGGGGATCTGATCCTCTATATTGACAGGAGTATGCTATGCAACCTACACTCTGCGCACGCTGCCACAAAAATATGGCGGTGGTATTTATCAACCGGATCGAAAACGGCACCACCCGGCAGGAGGGGCTCTGCCTCAAATGCGCCCGGGAACTGCACATTAAGCCCATCGACGACATCATTGCCAAAATGGGTATGTCTGACGAGGAACTGGAGGGCCTGTCCAGTGAGATGATGGAGGCCATGCAATCCCTCTCCGGCGGCGAGGACGGCCTTATGGAGATCGAGAACAACGCCAACGATTCCGACGACGACGGAAAGACGGCAACATTCCCCTTTTTGAACCGGCTCTTCGGCGCCCAGAATGGGCCCAGCGCCGACCGGGAGGCAGCGGGCGGCACGCCCTCCCCTGCGGAACGGTCTCGAGATGGAAAAGAGGCGGGGGAACGCAAGCCCCGCCGGAAGTTTCTGGACAGTTACTGCATCTGTCTCACCGACCGGGCCCGGCAGGGGAAGCTGGATCGGATGATCGGCCGGCAGGAGGAGCTGGAGCGGGTGATCCAGATCCTGAACCGGCGGCAGAAAAATAACCCCTGTCTCATCGGCGAGCCAGGCGTAGGCAAAACCGCCATCGCCGAGGGGCTGGCCCAGCGGATTGCCTCCGGCCAGGTGCCTTACAAGCTCCAGGACAAGCAGGTACATCTGCTGGATCTGACCTCCCTGGTGGCCGGGACCCAGTTCCGGGGCCAGTTTGAGTCCCGGATGAAGGGGCTTATTGAGGACATCCGCAAGGAAGGCAACATTATTTTGGTGATCGACGAGGTCCACAACCTGGTGGGCGCGGGGGACGCGGAGGGCAGCATGAACGCCGCCAACATCCTCAAGCCGGCCCTGTCCCGGGGGGAGATCCAGGTTATCGGCGCCACAACCTTCACCGAATACCGCAAGCACATTGAAAAGGATGCGGCTTTGGAGCGCCGGTTCCAGCCCGTCACCGTCGCCGAGCCGTCTCTGGAAGACAGCATGGCCATTCTCCGTGGAGTGCGCAAGTATTACGAGGACTATCACGGGGTAAGTATCTCCGATGAGATGTGCCGCATGGCTGTGGTGCTCTCCGAGCGGTATATCACCGACCGGTTCCTGCCGGACAAGGCCATCGACCTGATCGACGAGGCCTGCTCGGATGTAAACCTCCACAACGCCGATCTGGAGCGCATCGCCGCCATCAAGAAGGAACGGGCGGACCTGGACAAGGAACGGGAGCTGCTGCTCACCGATACCAAGCAGGAGGATTTCCAGCGCCTGGCCCAGCTGCGCAGCCTGGACCTTCAGCTTTCCAATGAGCTGGCTCAGCTGGAAGCCCGGGGAGTGCCTCAGCTCACCGCGGATAACCTGGCCCGTATCATCGAGCTGTGGACCAAGATCCCCGCCTCCACCATCCGGGCGGACGAGTTCCAGCGCCTCAGCGGGCTGGAGGAACGGCTCAAAAAGCACATCATCGGCCAGGACGAGGCCATTGCCTCCGTCTGCGCCGCCATCAAGCGCAGCCGGGTTGGGCTGCAGGCCAAGCGCAAACCCGTGAGCTTTCTGTTCGTGGGCTCCACCGGCGTGGGCAAGACCGAGCTGGTCAAGCAGCTGGCCGCCGACCTGTTCAACTCCCCGGAATCCCTGATCCGCCTGGATATGTCGGAGTTTATGGAGAAATTCAGCGTCTCCCGGATCATCGGTTCGCCCCCGGGCTACGTGGGCTACGACGAGGCGGGCCAGCTCACCGAAAAGATCCGGCGCAAGCCGTACAGCGTGGTGCTCTTTGACGAGATTGAAAAAGCCCACCCGGATGTAATGAACATCCTTCTGCAGATTCTGGACGACGGACGCATCACCGACGCCCAGGGGCGCACGGTGAATTTTGAAAATACCGTCATCGTCATGACAACCAACGCCGGCAGCGACAAGCGCAGCGGCAGCGTGGGCTTTAACCAGACCTTGGACCAGCAGGGCCGGGAAAAGACCATGAAGGCCCTCCAGGACTTCCTCCGGCCGGAGTTTATCAACCGCCTGGACGAGATCGTCTACTTCCACAAGCTCACCCAGGAAAACATCCGCGCCATCACCGGGCTCATGCTGGGCCAGCTCCGGGACGTAATGGCAGAACGGAACATGCACCTGTCCTGGGACGGCGCGGTGGAGGAATACCTGGCCCAAAAAGGCTACAGCGCCACCTACGGGGCCCGAAACCTGCAGCGGCTGCTGCAGAAAGAGGTGGAGGACGCCATTGCCGTGGAGATCGTGGACCATCGCCAGGGCGCTGTCTCCCAGGTAAAGCTTACCGTACAGGACGACAAGATCCAGGTCCTGGCTCTGTAAGCGCCCTCTCTTTGGGAAGCCCTGGCAGCAGGCAGGCCGGACAGCATCGGGTCTGAAATAAGGGAGCCCGGAAAGCCGATTGGCTTTCCGGGCTCCCTTTTCCTTTTCGCAGTTGGCGGCGCGGAGCGATCCGGCCCGCCCGCCGTCTCTCAAGTCGCCCCGTCCAGGCGGAAGTGGGCTCCCAGGCTCTCCCGCCGGGCCGCGGCTGCCTCGGTCACCGCCCGGGCCGTCATCAGCATGTCCCGCAGCTCAATCCACTCTTTTTCCCGGGCGGGCCGCCGCCTGCGGAACGCCTCCTCCAGCGCCCCGATCTCCTCCAGGGCCCGGGCCAGCCCCTCTCCCGTGCGCACCAGGGACACATCCCGCCACATGGTCTCCCGCAGGGCGTCCTTCAGATCCCGGAGGCTGTCTGTCCCGGACTGCGGATAGTCCGCCAGCACCCGGCGGAGGGTCTCCTCCCCGGGCAGGGCTGCGCCGGGCAGTCCCCGGGCCCAGCCCGCCGCGTTCTCCCCGGCGATCCGGCCGAAGAGCACCGTCTCCGTCAGGGCGCTCCCCGCCAGGCGGTTGGCCCCGTGGAGACCCCCGGTCACCTCCCCGCAGACGTACAGCCCCTTCACCGCGGTGGAGCAGTCGGTCTTCAGCGGCACCCCGCCCATAAAGAAGTGCGCCACCGGCCGCAGGAGCAGGGGCCTGGACGGGTCCTCCCGGTACATGCGGGAGATGTTGGGGCACTCCCGCTCCAGGTACTCCGGGTCGCAGTGGGACAGGTCCAGGCGCACCTCCCGCTGCCCGTACATGGCCCGGGCCACCACGTCCCGGTTCTCCAGCTCCTTCATGGGATATTGAGGGCAGTCCATGAACCGTTCCCCTTTTTCGTTCCGGAACACCGCCCCGTGCTCAAACAGGTCGGGGAAAATATCCGCCCGCCGGGGAGAGTAGATGCGGTAGGGATAAAACTGTACAAACTCCATCCCCCGCAGGGGCAAGCCGCAGCGCAGGGCCAGGGCATAGCCGTCTCCCGTCATGTCCGAGGTGTTGCTGGTAGCGGCGTAAATGTTCCCCGCCCCGCCCGCGGCCAGGATCACGGCCCGGGCTGGATAAAAGCACAACTTCCCGCTGTTCTCTCCCAGGACTCCCCGGACCTGCCCGTTTTCCGTCACTATATCGCAGACCGTCACCCCGTCCTGGATAGCCACGCCGGTATCCTTGTCAATGTACTTCCGTATCGCCCCTGTCAGTATCCGGCCCTGCTTGGGCCGGCAGCAGGCCAGGTATGGGTAGTCCTTCCCCTCCTCCTCCAGGCACCGGTACTCCAGGGGAAAGCCGTACCTCTTCAGCCTCTCCATGGCCCCGGCCGCCCGGTCCACGAAGAACTCCGCCGTCTCCTTCTCCTGCTCCCCGGCGCCGGAGCGGAGGAACCGCTGCCGGTATTCCTCCCGAAGCCCCGGCGCGTCCGGCGCGAACCGGTGCACCGACATGGCCACCACGCCGTTTCCCGATCCGCCGGTACGGCCCTTGGAGAGGATAGTCGTCTCCTGCCCCGCCTCCCAGGCGGCAATGGCCGCGTACATGCCGGCCAGCCCGCCGCCGATCACCAGCACGGAACTGGCCTCCGCCGTCTCTATCTGCGGTCTTTCCATCATCGTCAGCACCCGCCTTTCCCTTTGAGTATAGCACACGCTCCGGAAAAAACAATCTCCCCATCCTTCCCTGTGGGGTCGGGATATGGAAAAACGGGCCTCCGCGCAAAGGACGGGAAGCCCGTTTTTTCGGTTTATGTACGGCGATGCCGGTTTACTTGGTGGGGTTGACCTTAGCGTCCAGGGCTTTGCTCAGGACAACGTACACCACGAAGGTGATGACCATGCTCACCACGGCCGGGACCAGGAAGTTGTGGTTGATGGCGATCTGGCCGCAGACAGTGCCCACCAGCCAGGACAGCAGGCCCAGCCAGTTGACGGTCCGCTTCTCCTTGCTGTTCTTCACCACGTAGTGCTCAGCCACCATCATGGCCGGCAGCGGGGGCAGCAGCACGGACAGGGTCTGTACCACGGGCAGCAGGTAGTTCACGGCGCCCGCGGCGGCAAAAATGGCGGCCGCGGCAGCCACGATCGCAGCCAGCCAGGCGTGCTTGACTTTGCCTTCCAGCTTGGTGCCCAGGAACACGTTCTGCAGGGCCAGGGAGGCGGAGTAGATGTTGTTGTCCTGGGTGGTCCACACGCAGAAGATGGCGCAGACGAACACCAGGATGCCCAGCCCCAGGGCGGCGGTGGCGGCCACGAAGTTGCTCTGGCTGGTGGCCTGGGCGGTCATGATGCCGATGACCTCCAGCCCGAACAGGCCGACGGCCACAGCTATGGGGGCGCCGATAGCCACGTGGGTCCGGTTCTTGGCGTAGCGGCACACGTCGGGCGTCACGATGCACCCGAAGATCCACGCGCCCGCAAAGGAGGTGGAGCCGGCGGCGAAGGTGATCTGCCCTTCGGAGGGGACATAGTGAAGCACGGTGTCATAGCCCGCCCGGTTGCCGATGGCAATGGCGCAGGCGATGGTCAGGATGATGGCGCAGGGCACGCCCAGCCAGCTGACGAACTCCAGGCCCTTCACCCCGCGGATGGCGGACTGGGCCCACAGGGCCACGACTACGATGGCGGTGATGCCCATGCCCAGAGGCCACCAGCCGAAGTTGGAGATGATCAGGTCGGCAAAGGTGTTGGCGTTTACCGCGATCCAGTTCACGGCGGACACCGCCAGCAGGATGGACATGATGGCGGAGCTGCGCTTGCCCAGGGATTTGTGGGCCAGCACGGAGGTGGTCAGGCCGGTCTGGGCGGAAATCATGCCCAGCAGGGTGGCCACGAAAATGAGGATCAGGTTGCCCACAGCGCAGGACCAAACAGCCTCGTTGAAGGGCATTTTGGAGCCCACAGTGGCTCCCGTTACAAAGTTGGACAGGGAAATGGTGTACCCGGTGAGGATCACCAGGATCGTGCCCAGGTTCTTCCGGGCACTCGCCGGCACCGATTCGAATGCGTATTCGATCTCGTTGCCGGTCGGTTTCGCGTTGGTCGTCTTGGGTTCTTTTGCCATGACAATGTCTCCCTTCTCAAATAAGTAAGGGCCGGTTAGGCCCCGGTCAACCAAGCCGTTCTTATTTTATTCATAATTTGGGGATTTGCAAGTGTTTTTTGCGGTTTCTTTATATTTTCTCCTTGTATTGTGATTTTCTTTAATTTCCCGTGTTATTTCCGGACCATTTTATCTATACTGCACCAAAATTTGATGCATATATAAAAGATATATTTAATGAAATTCCATATTTTACTTGCATATGACGTAGTTCCTGCAATTTACCGCCTTTGGACTGAAAGATTTTAAATCTGATACGGCGGATTTCGCTATCCGTCTTTTTGAGGAACACCGTACCGGAGTCAGCAGAAAACTGTCTTTCCGCCGTTTGGCAGGAGTTTTCACCTACCGATTCCGGTACCGGCCAGCTTCCCGCCGTGTAAGAAATTATAGACGTTGAAAATGTAAATTCTCATATTTTTATGCTTTTCTTGCGTATAGACGACGCCCCTCCCCCTTTTCCTCCCCCCGCAGCGCCCGGGAGGCGGGGAAAAATGGGCTTGCCTCGGTTGGGGAACCATGCTATCATGGTTTTAATTAATGTATAATGAGGGGACGGCGGCCAGCCCGCCGCCTGCTGCGGGGGAGGTAGTCTTATGCGTCAGCGGATCCAGAACCTTAAGGCGGAAATTGTAAACGCCCAGCTCTCCGTTTCCGCCCAGCGGGCTGTGATTGTCACCCAGGCCTACCGGGAAGCCGAGGGGCTTCCCATTGAAACGGTCCGCGCCCGGGCCGTGGGCAAGGTACTTCGGGAGCTGCCGGTGTGGATCAGCCCGGATGAGCTGATCCTGGGCCATCCCACGGAGTACTGGCGGGCTGCTCCCATTTTCCCGGAGATGCACATCTCCTGGCTGGCGGAGGAGATCGAGAGCCTGGACCGGCGGGAATACCACCCCTTTGCCATCTCCCCGGAGACCAAGCAGGCCCTGTACGGCATCTTGCCCTACTGGCAGGGCAAGACCCTGTGCGACGCGGCCTACGCCCGCTACCCCCAGGAGGTGATCGTGGCCCGGGAGAAATCCGGCCTGATCTCCTCCGAGCAGAACGAGCGGGGCGGCGTGGGCAATTTCCTGATCGAATACCCCCTGGTGCTGCGGGAAGGGCTCTGGGGCATGAAGGCGGACATGGTCCGCCGCCGGGACGCCCTGGATATGACTTTGCCGGAATCCGTGGAGAAGGCGCGGTTTTATGAGGCGGCCATGAGCCTGTGCGACAGCGCGGTGGTCTTTGCCGGGCGGTACGCGGACCTGGCGGAGGAGCTGGCGGGGAAGGAGGCCTCCCCCGCCCGGCGGGAGGAACTGCTGTCCATGGCGGAGGTCTGCCGCCGGGTACCTGCCCAGCCCGCCCGGAACCTCCACGAGGCCCTGCAGAGCATGTGGTTCATCTATCTGATCTGCCATATCGAGACCAACGGTACCTCCGTAAGCTTCGGGCGCATCGACCGGTACCTACTCCCTTACTACCAGGAGATGGTGCAGGCCGGCCGGGAAGAGGACGCCGTGGAGCTTCTGGAGTGCTTCATGGTGAAGCTCAACGAGATCGTGCGCATCTACGACGAGAAATCCGCCGTTATAAACGCCGGGCTTCCCTCCTTCCCCAACATGACCATCGGCGGCCTGGATGAGCACGGTAAGGACGCCACCACGGCGCTGAGCTACCGGCTTTTGGACTGCCTGATGGATGTGCGCCTGCCCCAGATCCACATTGTTCTGAAGGTACACCGGCTCACGCCCCGTCCCCTCCTGCTCAAGGCCATCCGCAGCGTGAAAGCCGTCCAGGGCATGCCCGCCTTTATCGGCAACAGTTCCCTGGAGAAATTTTTCCTGACCCACGGCGCCACTCTCCGGGAAGCCCGGGAGAGCGCCATCACCGGCTGCGTCATCCCCGGGCTCTACGGCGTCTGGTCCCGGGGGTCGGCGGTGTATGTGAACATCCTCAAGGCGGTAGAGCTGGCTATGAACCGGGGCGTAGATCCCCTGTCCGGGGAGCAGGCCGGGCCGGTGACGCCGGATCCCGCGGAATTTTCCTCTATGGAGGATCTGTACCAAGCCTTTCTCGTCCAGTTTGACTCCATCCTCCGCCGGGCCGTCACTGCCTGCAACATCCTGGACGGCGCCCTGGCGGATAAAATGCCCCACATCTTCGCCTCCATGTTTGTGCGCGGCTGCATCCAGCGGGGCCGGGACGGGACCCGAGGCGGGGCCAATTACAACTTTACCCGGATTATGGCCGCCGGCCTGCCCAACACGGCGGACTCCTTTGCCGCCATCGAGAAGGTCGTGTTCCAGGACAAACGCATCACCATGGCCCAGCTGGCCGGCGCCCTCCGGGACAACTTCCAGTCCCCGGAGAACCAGCGCATCCGCGCCTGGCTGGACGAGGCGCCCAAATACGGCAACGATAACGATTTCGTGGATAAATACGCGGTGCGGGTCTCCGACTGGTTTTTCGATGCCATCGAGCCCTTTCGCAACCCCCGGGGCGGCCCGTTTATTGGGGCGTTCCAGACGCTTCTGGCGAACCTGTACTTTGGCCGGCGAACCGGCCCCACGCCGGACGGCCGGGTGTCCATGGACACCATGGCCGACACCCTCTCCCCGGCCCATGGGAAAGACCGCACCGGCCCCACCGCCGTGTGCGCCTCCTGCGGGAAGATCGATCACAACCGCACCTCCGGCACCATCCTGAACCTGAAGCTCAACGAGACGGTGCTGGCCACGCAGGGGGATGAGGCCCGGCTGGCGGACCTGATCTACACCTACCTGGTGGATCTGGAGGGGACCCACGTCCAGTTCAATATCATCGACAACCAAAAGCTCCGGGACGCCCAGAAGCACCCGGAGAAGTACCGGGACCTCATCGTGCGGGTGAGCGGGTACAGCGCCTACTTCACCGAGCTCAGCCCCCAGGTGCAGCAGGACATTATCGACCGCTCGGAGCTGCGGTTCTGACACGGGAGGGCAAGGCATGGCATCCGCTCCCGTATTCAACATACAGCGGTACAGCATCCATGACGGCCCCGGCATACGCACCACCGTATTCCTGAAGGGCTGTCCCCTGCGCTGTCCGTGGTGTTCCAACCCGGAGTCGCAGCTGGCGGTTTTGGAGCCCATGTACGACCAGGCCGCCTGCGTGGGCTGCGGCTGGTGCGTGGCACACTGCCCCCGGCAGGCGGCAGAGGCCGGCCCTGGCGGCATCCGTTTCCGCCGGGAGCTCTGCCTGGGCTGCACCCGGTGCGTGTGCCCCAACGGGGCCCGGCTGGTGGCGGGCGAGTACAGGACGGCGGAGGACGTGGGAGCCGTGGTGGCCCGGGACGCGGTGTTTTACCGCCGGTCCGGCGGGGGCGTGACCCTGTCCGGCGGGGAGCCGCTGCTGTACCCCGACTTCGCCCGGGAGCTGCTGGGGTTTTGCCGGCAGCTGGGCGTCGGCACCGCCGTGGAGACCACCGGCTGCGTCCCGGCGGAATCGCTGGAGGCGGTGCTGCCGGTTTTGGACACCGTCCTCATCGACCTGAAATTCGCCGACTCCCGGCGGCACGCGGCCGCCCTGGGCGCGGGCAACGCCCCCGTGCTGGAGAGCATCCGCCGCCTGGCCCGGTGGTCCGGGCAGCTGCTGGTGCGCATCCCCGTCATCCCCGGCTGGAACGACGACGGGGAGAACCTCGCCGCCTCCGCCCGTTTCCTGCGGGAGTGCGGCATCCCCGGCGTGACCCTCCTGCCCTATCACCGGATGGGGGAGGGAAAATACCCCAAGCTGGACAGGTCCTACGCCCTCCAGGTCCCGCCTCCGTCTCCGGAGCGGATGGAAGTGCTGCTGGACATTTTTCGCGCCGCCGGCCTAACGGCCGTCCAGGGCTGAGGCCATTCTAAGGAGTGTACGCATATGAAAAAGCCAAGAATCCATCGCGCCTGGGCCATGCTCTTCGGCTGCTGTATGCTCCAGGGCGGGTCCCTGGGGATCGTCCACAACTGCCGCGGCATATTCTACACCCCCGTCATTGAGGATCTGGGCTTCGGGATGGGCGCCTTCACTTTTTTCGTCCTGCTCTTCGGGGTGTTCTCCAGCCTGATCCTGCCGACCATGGGCCGGTTCTTCTCCCGGTACGACTGCCGGGTGCTGCTGTCCTGCGCCTCGGTGGTCTTTGCCGGAAGCACCATTTTTATGGGATTTTTCCATACCCTCCCCGCTTTTTACGTCGCCGGGGCGTTCCAGGGCCTCTCGGGGGCCTTTCTCATGTTCTTCCCCGCCCCCCTGATCCTGGGCAACTGGTTCAAGAAAAAGACCGGCCTTGCCATCGGCATCTCCTCGGCCTTCTCGGGCGTGGCGGGGATCATCGGCAACCCCATCGGCAACGCCGTCATCCAGCAGTTCGGCTGGCGGGTGGGCTACTTCTTTATCGGGGGCGTCTCCCTTTTGATGATGCTGCCGGTATCCCTGTTCCTCCTGCGGCTGCATCCGGCGGACCTGGGCATGTGCCCCTACGGGGACGAGGGGGAGGCGGGGCAGTGCCGGGCGCCGACCGGGTTCGCCGGCATCTCCGCCGCCGACGCCAAGCGCTCGGTCTGGTTTTGGCTTCTCATCGTGGCGGCCCTGTTCTCCGCCAACCTCTGCTCCTATCACAACCACCTGAGCCCGCTGGGGATCTACGCCGGGTACGGCGACCGGATCGGGGCTCTGATGATGTCCTGCTCCATGGCCGGCAACATCCTCAGCAAGATCCTCCTGGGCCACGTGTACGACCGCTTCGGCCTGAAGGCCGGGCTGGTCACCGGCACGGCGTTTATCGTCGCCGGGTTCACCCTGCTGCTGGTCCCCAGCCAGGCGGCCCGGCTGGTGGGCTCGTTCTTCTACGGCACGGCCATGGCCATGAGCGCCGTGATGATGTCCGTGGCGGTGAAGGACGTGTACGGCAGCCGGGGGTATAAGGACCTGCTGGCCTACGCCTCCATCTCCGCCACCCTGGGCACCTCCGTGATCGTATCGGTCATCGGGTTCGTGGTGGACGCCCTGGGCCCCGGCACGGGCTACACGGTCTGCCTGGTGGGCGGCCTTGCCATGACGGGGATCATGGCCCTGCTCCTGGCCCTGTCCGTGCCCGGCGGGCGGCGGCTGGTGGCCCGGGTCCTGGCCCGGGAGGCGGCGGCCGCCTCCGCCGGGAACGGGTAAGACGCACTTTTGTTGGGAGGGAACCGTATGGGAGAGCTTTGTACCTCTATATTGGAGCGGATCGGCCAGACCCCGCTGCTGGAGCTGGGGCGGCTGGGAGAGCGCCTGGGCCTGCGCGCCCGGCTGCTGGCCAAGCTGGAGGGCTGCAACCCCGGCGGCTCGGCCAAGGACCGGGTGGCCCTGGCCATGATCCGGGACGGGGAGGCCCGGGGCCTTCTGCGCCCCGGGGCCGCCATCATCGAGCCCACCAGCGGCAACACCGGCATCGGCCTTGCCATGGCCGGCAGGCTCCTGGGTTACCGGGTCGTCATCGTCATGCCGGACACCATGAGCCCCGAGCGGCGTATACTGATGCAGGCCTACGGCGCCCAGGTGGTGCTTACCCCGGGGGCGCTGGGAATGGCGGGGGCCATCCAGAGAGCCCAGGAGCTCCGGGAACAGATCCCCGGCTCCTTCATCCCGGACCAATTTTCCAATCCGGCCAACCCCCGGGTCCATTTCGAAACCACCGGGCCGGAGCTCTGGCGGGACGCCGGCGGGGCGATCGACGCCTTTGTGGCCGGGGTGGGGACGGGGGGCACCATCACCGGCGCGGGCCGGTATCTGAAAAGCCGGAACCCCGCTTTGCGGGTCATCGCCGTGGAGCCGGCCGGGTCCCCCGTCCTGTCTGGAGGAGCGCCCGGCCCGCACGGGCTCCAGGGGATCGGCGCCGGGTTTGTGCCCAAAGCGCTGGATACCACGGTCTACGACGAGGTGTTTCCGGTGACGGAGGCGGAGGCTTTTGCCGCCGCACGCCTTTTGGCGGAGACAGAGGGGGTTTTGGCGGGCATTTCCTCCGGGGCGGCGCTGCATGCCGCCGCCGCAGCGGCAGCCCGGCCGGAGTACGAGAGCCGGACCCTGGCGGTGCTGCTGCCGGATACCGGGGAACGGTATTTATCCACTGGCTTGTTTTCCGGCCAGGTCTGATCCTATTTTTATTTGGAAGGAAGAAACCTGATTATGAATGGTAACCCCTCCCCCACGGGACGGCAGGTCCTTGAGATTACCCAGCGGCTTATAAATATCCAAAGCGTATCCCCGGCCACCGATAACTGCGCCGGGATGAAGGAACGCATCACCCGTCTTATCCAGCATTTCCGGGCCGCCCTCTACCCCCAGATCTTCGGCATTGGTATTCGCTGCAGCGCCTCCTCGGCTATCTACGTGAGCTTCCAGCTCCAAAGCGCCGCGGAACTGCTGGGCCGGATCCTGGACACCGTACTGCCGGGTGAGGACAACGCCAGCAAAGTGTCGGAGTTCCTGGACGAACTGCCTCTGATTAAAGAGGAACTGGAAACGGACACTCAGGCCGCTTATGTGGGGGACCCCGCCGCCAAAACCTTGGAGGAAATTATGCTGGCCTACCCGGCTTTTGAGGCCATCAGCATCTACCGGTTGGCCCATCGGTTCTACACCATGGGCATCCCCCTGATCCCCCGGATGATGACGGAGTACGCCCATCAGATCACCGGCATCGACATCCACCCCGGGGCCACCATCGGCCGGTATTTCTTCATCGACCACGGCACCGGCGTCGTGGTGGGCGAAACCACCACCATCGGCGACAACGTAAAGCTCTACCAGGGGGTCACCC
>CALWYY010000085.1 GCA_944385885.1 uncultured Oscillospiraceae bacterium
CCGTGATGACCATCACGTCCCGGCCCAGGGACCGCATCACCAGGTCTATGTCCGTGGTCTCAAAGGCGGTGACGCGCTTTTTGGTGTCGATCACGATGTCCTCCGGGGGGTTCTCCACCAGCAGGGCACTCCATTTGGTCCCCTCCAGGCCCAGGTTGCCGTAGTACTTGGTGCAGGCGAACAGCTCCGGGGAGAGCATGGAATAATGGCCCTCGGTGATGCGCCGCCAGGCCGACTGCCGGCCTTCGAAATCCCCCGCCCGGTACGTATTGACCACGTGGACCACCGGCACACCCAAGGCCCGGCAGGCCCGGTTGAATTCGTTGATCGGCCCCACCAGCTCCCGGCCCCGGGGGCTGGGGGCGGGACAGTCCGGCTCCGGGTCCAGATGCCCGCCGTGCATGTCCAGCTCCACAATGACGGCCCGCTGGGGGTCAATATAATCCTCAAACCCTTCCGGCAGAGGGACAAGCTGCCCATTCAGAATGATCTTCATATCCGTATGTGCCATATCGCGTCACTCCTCCCCGGCTTTTTGCTGCCGCAGCTCGGCCAGCAGTTCTCCCGAGCGCACCACCAGGCCGATAAACATGGTGCAGGCCTTGGCGCACTCCTCGCCCAGGTCCTCAAAATAGGACAGGAACAGGTCCTCCGGCACCAGGATCCGGAAATCCTTGCACATCCCGCAGAAGCCGGTACCCATACCCAGGCAGTCCAGCCCGGCGCCCACCAGAATGAGGATCTTCCGGTCCAGGACCTTCAACAGGAACTCCAGATCCGTGCCCTCAAACGCGTTATGCCGCTTGGCGGACAGCAGCGTCAGGTCCCCGGGGGCCACCTCCGTGGCAAACTGGCACAGCGGGCTGCCCTTCTCCATGGCCGGATTGGGAAACGGCTTTCTGCCGGAGAGGGGCGTGATGCGCATAAACGGGGCGGTCCGCAGGTCCAGCCCGCCGGGCCGGAACTCGTATCCCACGTGGATCACGGGAATCCCCAGCTGCCGGCAGGCGGCGTTGAAACCATCGATCCCCGCCACGGCGGCGGCGCTCTTGTCCTTGGGGAAATACTCCTCCGTCAGGTTCCCCCGCTGCATACCCAGCTCCAAAACTGCCGCTTTGCCGGGGTCCAGGTAATCGTCAAAGGACGGCGCGACGCGGATCCGGCCCCCTTCCACGGGAACCCGGATAAATTTGGCGCTCAACGCGGTTTTCGGCATCCGTCTTAGCTCCTTTCCTTTCCCAGAATGATTCTTTTTTGCAATGAAACGGCGCATAACGCATAAGAAACCGATATCAACTACTGTATAACCCTACGGGGGAAGAGTTGTCAACAAAAATATTTCCATGGACGCAAAAATTTTTGTTTGTGCCAATTTTGGCCCGGCATTTTTGGCAATATTCATGGAAGAATCGGCGAAAAAACTATAGTCGTTTCAGAATAATTTTGGCGGATTGGTCTTGCATGACGGGGAAAAGGGTGATAAGTTATAAAAAACGGCACGGGAGAGATAGAGACGGAAGCCCCGTCGGGGAGGAATGAGATGACCAAGGGAGAACTTCTGCAGAAGCAATTTCTGCGCTACGCCAATACCCAGGACATGCTCCTGAAGATCCACTCGGGGGAGATTCTCATGGGGTACGGCAACTCAGAGCTTAACTGCATCGACTGCATAGGGCGTCTCAAGCATCCCAACGCGTCGGCGATTGCCGAGAAGATGGGCATGACCCGCAGCGCCATCTCAAAGATTTTGCGGAAATTGCTGGGAAAGAGCGCGGTTGTGTCTTACCAGCTGCCGGGGAATCAGAAGGAGATATATTACAAACTGACGGCCTACGGCCGGGAGGTATACAAGCAGCACGCCATCCGGCACCGGAACTGGGCCCGGCGGGACATCGACTTTTTCAACTCCCTGGAGGAGGAGAAGATGACGGTGATCCTGGAATTTATGAACATGTATAACGGGTATCTGGAGCTGAAGCTGACGGAGAACATGACGGTAGCCGGCCCGGCGGCGGCGGCGGAAGAGGAAGAGCTCCTATAAAAGCCAAACAAAACGGCCCCCCGGGGAACGACGGTTCTCCGGGGGGCCATTTATAGGGCGGATTGTCAAAAATAATGTTGCACAGGAAACAAAAATGATGTAGAGTAGGCAGGACAAGACCCCGGGCCCAAAGAGGCGGGGGCGGAAGGAGAGACGTATGAGCGACAGACGCTGCTGGCTGGAGGTGGATCTGGGACGGCTGCGGGAGAATTACCGCATTCTCCGGGGCCGGTGCCGCCCCGGCTGTACCCTGATCGGCGTGGTGAAGGCCAATGCCTACGGGATGGGAGCGCCGGCGGTGGCCCGGGCGCTGACGGAAGAGGGGTGCGCCATGCTGTCCACGGCGGACCTGGCGGAGGCCCTGGAGCTGCGCCGGGCGGGGATCCGGGCGCCCATCCTGCTGCTGGGCCCCATCGGCCCGGAGGGCGTGGAGGAGGCCTGCCGGGAGGATATTGTTGTGCCGGTGGTAGACCTGGAAAACGGCCGGCGGCTGGAAACGGAGGCGGCCCGGCTGGGGCTCCGGCTGCGAACCCACATCAAGGTGGACGTGGGCCTGACCCGGCTGGGGATCCCGGTGCCGTCCCGGGAGGAAGCGGCCGCCCGGGAGGTGGAGGCCATCGCGGCCCTGCCCCATCTGACCAGTGAAGGGCTTATGACCCACATATCCGGGGTAATGGATCCGGCCCTGGATTACCGGAACGTGGAGCAGATGGAACTGTTTCTGCGGTTTGGCCGGCGTTTGGAGGAAAAAGGGCTGCGGCTGAAAATGCACTGCGAGAGCAGCCTGCTGTACCTGTCACACCCGGAATATCAGATGGATTACGTGCGCCTTACCTCCGCCCTGCTGGGCATCCAGCCGGGAGGGGAAAAGCTGGGGCTGGGCTGCGTGGCGCAGTTAAAGACCCGCCTGCTGCAGATCAAGCGCATACCCGCCGGTACCAGCGTGGGATACTGGATGACCTTTACGGCCCCCCAGGATATGGTTATCGGCGTGGTGGGAGTGGGCTACGGGGACGGGCTGATCCGTTCCCTGTGCGGAGGGGCTCCCATGCTGGTGCGGGGCCGCCGGACCACGGTGGTGGGAAAGCTGTCCATGAGTTTCGCGGTGGTGGATCTGACCCACATCCCGGAGGCCGCCGTGGGGGATACGGTGACGGTCTTTGGCCGGGATGGGGAGGAGGCGGTTTCCGTCCAGGAATATGCCGCCCTTTACGGAGGGCACGCCTGCGAGGTGGTCACCATGCTGAAAGAGAGCATTCACAAGATATACCTGCCCTGACGGCCCGGGTCGGACGCTTTAAACGCCCGGCCCGGTTCTTTTTTCCCGCCCGGCGCCCTCCTCCGGGACGCGGTTTTCCCGCGGGACCGGGGATCCCCGGCCCCGCTTTTTCGTGCCGGCGGCCTGCGCGCCGCAGGACGGGGTTCGGCAAGTAAGCGGCGGCCGGCCCCTTTTGGGGTCGGCCGCCGCTTATCCCTTCGGGTCCCCCGGCGGCCCTCACTCGTCCAGCTTTAATACCGCCAGGAACGCCTCCGTGGGGATGGACACGGTGCCTAACTGGCGCATTTTCTTTTTGCCCTCCTTCTGCTTTTCCAGCAGCTTCTTCTTCCGGGTGATGTCGCCGCCGTAGCACTTGGCCAGCACGTCC
>CALWYY010000086.1 GCA_944385885.1 uncultured Oscillospiraceae bacterium
ACCGCATCGCCGTCATCCAGGACGCCGGCGTGGCCGAGTACGGGACCCATCAGGAGCTGCTGGACCTGAATGGCCGGTACGCCGCCCTGTGGAACGCCCAGAACCTGTCTTGAATTTTTCTGAAAACGGGATATAATGCTCTCTCGGGCCCCCTGCCCGGCGAGGGCCGGTGATTCCCCGGCGAGGCCGGGCAGAACGTTACATTGTCGAGGTGCAGAGGATGAAAAGAACCAGAATCGCCCAGCTGTGGGAACAGGCCGCCCCCTTTGCGGGACGGGAGATCACCGTGTGCGGGTGGGCCCGCACCATCCGGGACATGAAGAACTTTGCCTTCCTGGAGCTCAACGACGGCAGCGCTTTCAAGAGCCTGCAGGTGGTGCTGGACCGGGAGAGGGTGGAGAACTACGCCCAGGTGGTGCGCCAGAACGTAGGCGCCGCGTTTGTCGTAGAGGGGACGCTGGTGCTCACTCCCGACGCCCCCCAGCCTTTTGAGCTGAAGGCGGCCCGGGTGGCGGTGGAGGGGACCTCCGCCCCGGAGTACCCCCTGCAGAAAAAACGCCACAGCCTGGAATACCTGCGCACCATCCAGCACCTGCGGCCCCGGACCAACCTGTTCTCCGCGGCTTTCCGGGTGCGCAGCGTGGCGGCCCAGGCCGTCCACGACTTTTTCCAGAGCCGGGGTTTTGTATACGTCCAAACCCCCATCATCACCGGCTCCGACTGCGAGGGCGCCGGCGAGATGTTCCGGGTCACTACCCTGGACCTGGATAACCTGCCCCGCCGGGAGGACGGCTCCGTGGACAACAGCCGGGACTTTTTCGGCAAGGCCGCCAACCTCACCGTCTCCGGCCAGCTTAACGCCGAGAACTTTGCCATGGCCTTTGGGGATGTGTATACCTTCGGGCCCACCTTCCGGGCGGAGAATTCCAACACCCCCCGCCATGCCGCCGAGTTCTGGATGATCGAGCCGGAGATGGCGTTCTGCGACCTGGACGGGGATCTGGAGGTCATGGAGGCCATGGTCAAGCACATCATCGGCACGGTCCTGGACAAGTGCCCGCAGGAAATGGAGTTTTTCAACCGCTTCGTGGATAAGGGCCTCCGGGACCGGCTGGAACAGGTGCGGGACGCCTCGTTTGCCCGGGTCAGCTATACGGACGCGGTGGAGCTGCTGCAGCGCTCCGGCCGGAAATTCGAGTACCCCGTGGCCTGGGGGATCGACCTGCAGACGGAGCACGAGCGGTACCTCACGGAGGAGGTCTACAAGCGCCCGGTGTTCGTCACCGACTATCCCAAGCAGATCAAGGCGTTTTACATGCGCCTGAACGATGACGGGAAGACCGTGGCGGCGGCGGACTGCCTGGTGCCGGGCGTGGGAGAGCTCATCGGAGGGTCCCAGAGGGAGGAGCGGCTGGAGGTCCTCACGGCCCGGATGGAGGAGCTGGGCCTCCGGCAGGAGGATTACTGGTGGTACCTGGACCTGCGGCGGTACGGTAGCTGCCGCCACGCGGGATTCGGCATGGGGTTTGAGCGGATGGTCATGTACCTGACGGGCATCTCCAACATCCGGGATGTGGAGCTACACCCCCGGACGGTGGGAAACGCCGAGTTTTAACGCCGGCGGAGAACGGCAGCGCCCCCGGACGAAACAGGGTTGTTTCGTCCGGGGGCGCTTTTCATGCGTGCCGGGCTGGTACGCCTGCCGGGAGGCCGGGCGCAAAGAAACCCGGTCCGGCAGGCCGGAAGACAAAAACCCCCGCCGGGCGTCTGTCCCCGGCGGGGGGCCCGGCGGAGGGAGGCAGCTGCCGGGCAAAAGAGAGGGGTATGAAAGGGCGTCAGCCCTTCTTGGCCTTCAGGGCCTCCAGAATGTCCTGAGGCCGTACCGGGGTTTTGTAAAAGCGCACCCCGATGGCGTCGCACACGGCGTTGAGAACCGCCGGCGTGGCGGGGACGGTGGCCACCTCGGACAGGCCCTTGGCGCCGAAGGGGCCCTCCGTGTGGGGGTCCTCCACCAGGATGATGTCGTACCGGGGCGTTTCGTCCGCTCGGGGCAGGCCAAGCTGACCGAAGGTCTTTTGGTCCGGTTTGCCGTTGGTAAAGGAATAGCCTTCCGATAGGGCGTAGCCGATGCCCATGGCGCTGCTGCCTTCCACCTGGCCGGCGATGATCTGGGGGTTGATGGCCCGGCCGGTGTCGTGGGCGGAAATGACGTGCAGGATCCGTACGGCCCCGGTCTTCCGGTTTACCTCCGCCAGGATGCACTGGGTCAGGAAGGCGTAGCCCCGGTAGTTCTTGTAGGGCAGGCCGTCCGTTTTGGCGTCCTCCTGGCCGCTGATGCCATAGGTCTTGGGCGCGGTGTAGTGGACCTGCTGGGTCCGGGTCTCCCCAGGGACCCAGGGCCGGGCCTGCAGGTCATCCCGCATTTGCCGGGCCGCCTGGTATACCGCCCGGCCGCTGTCCAGGGTCTGGCGTTCGCTTACCGCCTGGCGGTGGGGCAGGGTCTTGCCCGTGTCTCCGCTTATTAGGGAGAAATTCTCCTCCGGCTCATCCAGGACCTCCGCGGCGATCTGGACCATGGCGGTGCGGAACCCCTGGCCCATGTCAATGCCGGATACGGCCATGCGGTACCGGCCGTCCGGCAGACGGGTGAGGATGCAGCCGCCGTCGTCCGGGTTGCCCTTGCCTACGCCCACGTTCTTGTATCCGCTGGCCACCCCCACGCCCAGGGATAGGTCGGGGTCGCCCTTGTCGGCGTACAGCTTCCGGTAGTGGGCAATGACCGGTTCCGCCTTCTGGCGGCAGGCCTCGATGGTCTGGGCGATGCCCACGCTCTCGGTGACGATCTCCCCGGTGATGGTCCGATCCCCCACGTGCAGGGCGTTGCGCAGGCGGATGGTAAAGGGGTCCAGGCCCAGGGCCTGGGCCGCCTCGTCGATGAGAACCTCGATGCAGTTGGCGCTCTGGTTGATCCCAAAGCCCCGGAAGGCGCCTCCCTGGACCGTGTTGGTGCGTACGGTGTATGCCTTGACGTGGGCCGCGTCAATGCGGTAGGGGCCCAGGGCAAAAATGCAGCCCTGTTCCAGTACGCTGGGGCTCAGGCCGGTGTAGGGGCCCGCATCGGAGCGGAGCTGGCTTTCCAGCCGGCGGAAAACGCCCTGGGAATCCACCGTCAGCTCATAGTGGTTCTCGTACCGGTGGCGCTTGGTGGACAGGAGGAGGGATTCGCTGCGTTTGAGGGTGATCTGCACCCGCTTGCGGGTGACCCAGCCGGCCACCGCCGCCGCCGACTCCACCGTGGAATCGCATTTGCTGCCGAACCCGCCTCCCAGGGGCGCCGCCGTCACCCGGATCCGCTCCTCCGGCAGGTCCAGGATGGGGGCCAGCATCCGGCGGATCTCAAAGGGGGATTGGGTGCAGGAGGTAACGTGTACCCCGTCGGTGTCCGGGTCGTACTCGCCGATGGCGCACTCCGGCTCCAGGCAGGCGTGCTCCTGGCGCTCAAAGACGAAGTCCCCTGTAAACGTGTGCAGCTCCTGGCCCGCGCCGGCGGCGTCAAAGTCCCCGGAGGAGAAATCGATGGTGCGCAGGACCTGCCGGCCGCCCATGGCGTAGCTGTCTTCGATCTCGTAGACCGCCGGCAGGGGCTCATACTCCACCTGTACCAGCCGGGCCGCCGCCCGGGCGGCGCTCTCCGTGTCCGCCACCACCAGCGCCAGCATGTCCCCCAGAAACTGCACTTCCGTGTCGCAGAACACCGGCTGCTCCGGGTTGAAGCAGGCAAAGCTGTTGCGCCCGGGCACGTCTTTGTGGGTGAGTACCCGCAAAACCCCCGGATACGCCTCCGCCTGGGAGAGGTCCATGGACAGGATCCGGGCGTGGGGGTATTTGGACCAGACAAAGGCGCCGTGGTACGTATCCGCGTCGTCCCGGTCGCAGGTATAGGCCAGGGCGCCCCGCACCTTGGCGGGACCGTCGTAGTCGATGGCGCAGCGGCCTACGTGCCGCCCCGTCAGGTCGGCGGCGGTGATGTCGTCCGGCCCCTGGCTTTCCACGATCTGGATGGATTCCAGGGTCTGCATCTCCGGGATGGACGGGTTCTCCCCCCGAAGCCGGGCTGCGGCAAGGTGTACGGCCTGGATGATCTTCACGTAGCCGGTGCACCGGCAGTAGTTGTTCCGCAACGCGTGGCCGATCTCCTCATCCGTGGGGTCCGGGTTCCGGTCCAGCAGGGCCTTGGTGGCCAGGACCATCCCCGGCGTGCAGAACCCGCACTGTACCGCCCCAATATCCAGGAACGCCTGCTGAATGGGGTGGAGGGCGTCCCCTTCCCCGTGCAGGCCCTCGATGGTCAGCACCCGCCGGCCCTCCAGCTTGTCCATGCGGGTGACGCATGAGCGCGCCGGCTCCCCGTCCAGCAGAACCGTGCAGGCCCCGCAGTGGCCGGTGCCGCAGCCCTCCTTGGCCCCTTTCAGGCAGGCCGTGCCGCGAAGGTACTGCAGCAGGGTCGTCTTTCCATCCACCTCTGCCGTGACCGGGCTGCCGTTCAATTCAAATCGTATTATAGCCATAACCGTTACCTTGTTCTTCCTTACTTATATATTCCGCTGCGAGGTTCCGCCGCCCGGGAACCCGCAGGCGCCAGGGGGACGAAAGGGAGAAACGGAACCCCGCTTCTCCCAGTCATCCAATTTGTCGGGCAGGGCCAAAGGGCCGGCGGCCGGACCGCCCGGCCAGGGTCAGTTGGCAGCGGTAATCTCCGCCGCTTCTTCCTTTTCGAAAGCGGCCATCTCTTCCGGGGTGTACCGTTTGACGTTGATGCCCAGTACGCCGAAGAGGACGTCCAGCACGATCAGGAAAATGCTGAAGAAAATGTAGGGGATGAAATCCTTGATGGGTACGCCCAGCTGGGTGGACATGTAGATGGCGCCCACGTTCCAGGGGATGAAGGCCACCAGGCAGTTGGAGATGTCGTTGATGATCCGGCCGGGGTTCTCGGGCTTCAGGCCGGCCTTTTTGTACAGGGGGGTCATCAGGGTGCCCACAAAGGTCTGGCAGAAGTAGTAGGTGCCTACCATGGCGGTGGTAATGAAACAGGCAATGGTGGTGACGATGGTAAGGCTGCGCACGTTCTTGAGGGATTTGCTCATGGAGGTGATAAGCACGTCCAGCATCCCGGTGCCTTTCAGGATACCGCCCAGGCCCAGGGACCCGATGATTACGGCCACCAGTTCGTACATGCTGGTCATGCCGCCCCGGTTCAGCAGGGAGGACAGGATGGCGTTATCGGACTGGATGGAAAAACCCGTGTTCATAAACGCGGTGACCTCCGCCAGGGTGAAGCCCTGGTAGAAGATGGACACCAAAGCGCCCACGATGCTGCCGGCCAGGATGGACCAGAAGGCGGATACCTGGAGGATCAGCAGTACCAGTACCAGCGCCATGGGGATGATGGTGATAATGCCGATATTGAACAGGGAGTCCAGCGAGGTCAACAGATCGTTGATGCTGGCCACGTCCAGGGCGGTGTTGGCAAACCGGGCGCCCAGGATCATATAGGCAATAGCGGACAGGACCCAGGCGATGGAAGTGGTGACGCTCATGTGCCGGATGTGATCCCACAGAGGCATGCCGCACACGGAGGAGACCATGATGGGCGCGTCGGAGATGGGAGAGAACTTGTCGCCGAAGTAGGCGCCGGAGATAATGGCGCCGGCCACGACTCCGGGAGGCAGGCCCAGGCCCAGGCCCACGCCCATCATGGCCACGCCCACCGTGCTCACCGTGCCCCAGGAGGTGCCGGTGGGCAGGGATACCACGGAGGTGACAATGAAGGCAACCACCAGGAACATTTTGGGCGAGAGCAGTTCCAGGCCCCAGTAAATCAGAGTGGGGACGGTGCCGGCGCACAGCCAGATGGAGATCATGGCGCCGATGGCCACCATCAGGGCCAGCAGGCCCACGGCGGCTTTGATCAGCTCATACCCGGATTTCTCGATATCGTCCAGCCCATACCCCAGGTACAGAGCGAAGGGGACCAGGACCACCCAGGCAAAGAGCATAACCACCACCACCGGCGCATTGGCCACGGTGAGCATTAGAGCGATAAACGCTACCAGGACCAGAAGCGCGGTAATGGAAAAGGACAGTGTCGCTTTCTTCTTTTCTCTTGGTACCTTTTTCATAAAAGCATTTCCTCTCCAATCGAAAGATTACGGTACAGGCCGCACGGGGGATGGCGCCGGGCGGGCCGGCCCGGCCCTGGCGCGGACCCGGCTGGCGCCCGTCCCTTCGGACGGCTGCGGATTGCTGCGGCGGTACGGCCCTCTCCCAAAAGGCCGGCCCGCCGGAGGTTATACAGTAGCGGGCGGAACATATCCGGGGGAAGCCATTTCCAGGACTGTATAGGCCCGGACCTTCTCCTCGTCCAGTTCCACGCCGAAGCCCGGCCTGTCCGGGGCGTGGAGGCAGCCGTCCGCGGGATCGATGCGCAGCGGCTGGGTTATGATCCCTTGGAAGCTTTCCGGCCCGATGGAGGGCGGGTCGTGGGGGTACTCCAGCCAGGTGGCGTTGGGATAGGAGCAAATGGTGGCCAAAGCCGCCGCCACACCGGTGCCGGGCACCCACCCGTGGATGTTGCACAGCTTGTTGCCGTGGCGCTCGGCCATGGCTGCCACCTTCCGGACCTGGCTGATCCCGCAGCAGAGGGTGATGTTGGGCATGTACACGTCGTAGCAGTCGTTGTCAATCAGGGCCGTGATGTCCTGGATACCGTTCATAATCTCCCCGCCGGCAATGGCAATGTCCGTGCTCTCGGTGAGACGGCGGATCCCGTGCAGGTCATAGTGGTCCAGCGGTTCCTCCAGCCAAAGCACCCCCAATTGATGCAGGGCCTTGGCCGTCTCCAGCGCCCGCTGATAGGTCCAGAAGGGCACCGCCCCTTCAAAATTCCGGTCCCGAACCGGCCCCTGGTTGGCGTCGCAGAGGATCTCCATCCGGTCCCCTACCGCCGCGCGGATGTTCTCCACCATGCGGATGTCCTCCTGGATGGTGGGCATGAACAGCCGGAGCTTTACCGCCCGGAACCCTTCCTCCATCAGGCGCTGCACGTCCTCCCGGCGCTGGCCGTCGTCCCGCAGCTCGCACAGGGCCGCGTAGGCGGGGATCTTGTCCCGGTAGGCCCCCATGACCTTGTAGGTGGGCTGGCCACAGATCTTGCCCATCAGGTCCCATAGGGCGTTTTCCACCACCCAGGGCCGGGGCGCCAGGCGGCCGTCCCCCTTCATCCGGCAAGCCAGCCGCTCGATCATCATCGGGTCCTGGCCCACCAGCCAGGGGGCCATCATGTCCTGGATGAAATGCATATAGGTGGGCGTCAGGCCAAAGGGAAATTCCCCGCTGCCGTAGCCCTCTTGCCCCTGGTCCGTCTGGACCCGCACCAGGAGAATATGCTGATGCGTCTCCTTCTTGCCGGGGTACCAGGTGGGCTCAAAAGGCTTGTTGTAGGGGACCTTCAGCCATTGGGTCTTAATTCCGGTGATTTTCACGCGCCCATCTCCTTTTTACGACCGGGCGGAGGCGGCCTCCGCCTGCCGGCGCCACTGGCCCAGCAATTCCTGGGAGTTGGTGCACAGCCCGATGTACCGGGAGACCATGGCCGCTGCCGCGGCCTCGTCGCTGGTATTGGAGCCCCGGGTCATGTCCAGGCAGAATATGACCTTGTAGTCCTTGCTCCCGGCATAGTAGGACGAGCACAGGTCGCAGCAGTTAGTCATGATCCCCGTGATGACCATCACGTCCCGGCCCAGGGACCGCATCACCAGGTCTATGTCCGTGGTCTCAAAGGCGGTGACGCGCTTTTTGGTGTCGATCACGATGTCCTCCGGGGGGTTCTCCA
>CALWYY010000087.1 GCA_944385885.1 uncultured Oscillospiraceae bacterium
GTTCCAGAGAGTCCTCCAGCGCGCCGGAAACCGATGCCAGCGCCTGCCGGTACCGACGGCAGGCGGGACACTGCGCCAGATGCGCCGCCAGCTGCGCCTGTTCCGCCTCTGTCAGCTCACCGTCCAGCTCCGCGCTGATCTGTTCCATGTAGTATGCGCAGTCTGTCACGCTTCAGACCCCCTTTCGCCTGTTTGACGGCGGGGAGCCGAAAATGTTCCGTCCCGGGCCAGAGCCTGGCAAAGTTTTTTCCTCGCCCGGTTCAGCCGGGATTTCACGGTTCCCGTCTCCAGGGCCAGGGTCTCCGCCAGCTCCTCGTAGGACAGGCCGCCGATCTCCCGCAGGGTCAAAATGCGCCGGTACTCCTCCGGCAATCCGTCCAGGGCGGCGGATACCGCCCGGCACATCTCCTTCCGCTCCAGCTCCTCCTGGGGATCGTAGCGCAGGTCGGGGATCTGGAATTCCTCCGGCTCCCCGTCCTCCTCCCCGGCGCTCAGGGACATCTCCGGCCGCCGGCGCCGCCGGCGCAGGATGTCCAGGCATACGTTGTTGGTCAGCCGGTAGAGCCACACGGAAAACCGGCTGTCCCCGCGAAAATCTTTCAGGGCCGTATAGGCTTTCAAAAAAGCGTCCTGGGCCGCGTCCCAGGCGTCCGTCTCGTTGCCCAAAATCCGCAGTGCCAGATTGTACACCCGGGTTTGGTTCTCCAAGACCAGGGGTTCAAAGGCGTCGGCGTCCCCATCCAGCACTCGCCGGATCAGGGACTGCTCCTCTTCCCGCGTCACGGCTTCACCTCAAATCTTTCTGCACGGCCCGAACGATCCGCCGGACATCTTCCAGCGTATTCATGGCCACGATCTGCTGTTTATAATACCGGGCCTGAGACACGCCCCGCAGGTACCAGCACAGCTGCTTGCGGGCCTCCAGCACGGCGATCTTCTCTCCCTTGAACCCGGCGGCGGTCTCCACCTGCCACAGGGCCGCCTCCATCCGCTGCCGGAGCGGCGGCAGGGGCGGTTCCGGCAGGCCGGCCAGAACCGCGTTCCCCTGCTGGAATATCCAGGGGTTCCCGAAAGCCCCCCGGCCGATAAGGGCGGCGTCGGCGCCGGTGACCCGGAGGATCCGCTCCGCGTCCTTTCCCGTCCAAACGTCCCCATTGGCGAAAACCGGGATGGTCACCGCCTGCTTCACCTGGCGGATGATGTCCCAGTCGGCCTGCCCGGCATACATCTGCACCCGGGTCCGCCCGTGGACGGCCACCGCGGAAGCCCCCGCCTCCTGGCACATCTGGGCAAAGGCCACCGCATTGATGCTGCCCTTGTCAAATCCCTTGCGGAATTTGACCGTAACAGGTACCGGCACGTTTCGGACTACCTGTTCGATGATGTCCCTGGCCAGCTCCGGCCGGCGCATCAGGGCGCTGCCGTCCCCGGCTTTTACCACCTTGCCCACCGGGCAGCCCATGTTGATGTCCACGATCTCCGGCCGGCACAGCTCCACCACCCGGGCGGCCGCCTCCCCCATGCAGGGCGGGTCGCTGCCGAATATCTGCACCGCCAGCGGCCCGTCCCCCGGCGGGCGCAGCAGCAGCTGCCGGGTCTTGCCGTCCTGGTACATAAGCGCCTTGGCGGATATCATCTCCGTGGTACACAGCGCCGCCCCGTGGCGGCGGCATAAGAGCCGAAAGGCCGCGTCCGTCACCCCCGCCATGGGCGCCAGAAACAGCCGGCCCTCCAGCGAAACGGTCCCTATGGTTACCATGCCAGCTCCAGCCCCACCGGGCAGTGGTCCGAGCCGAATACCTCCGGGCACAGAAACGCCTCCGCGACCCGTTCCCGCAGCCGGTGGGAAACCAGGAAATAGTCTATACGCCAGCCCGCGTTCCGGTCCCGGGCCGCCGTCCGGTAGCTCCACCAGGAGTAGGCGTCCCGGGCTTCCGGGTGCAGGTAGCGGAACGTGTCGGTAAACCCGGCGGCCAGAAGCTCCGTGAGCTTGTCCCGCTCCTGCTGGGTGAACCCAGGGTTCATACGGTTGCTCTCCGGGTTTTTCAGATCAATCTCCTGATGGGCCACGTTCAGGTCCCCGCACAGCACCACGGGTTTTTCCCCGTCCAGCCCCAGCAGGTACCCACGGAAGGCGTCCTCCCCCTCCATCCGGTAAACCAGCCGCCGGAGCCCGTCCTGGGAATTGGGCGTATACACGCATACCAGCCAGAACGCCGGATACTCCAGGGTCAGTACCCGCCCTTCCCGGTCGTGTTCTTCCAGCCCCAGCCCGTACCGGACCGACAGGGGCGTCCGCCGGGTGAAAATGGCCGTGCCCGAGTACCCTTTCTTCTCGGCGTAGTTCCAGTACGTCTCATAGCCAGGCAGGGCCAGGGCCAGCTGGCCCGCCTGGAGCTTGGTCTCCTGCAGGCAGAAAAAATCCGCATCCAGGGCCCGGAAGGACTCCTCAAACCCCTTTTTCAGGCAGGCCCGCAGGCCGTTTACGTTCCAAGATATAAATCTCATGGCCGCACCGCCACAATCCGATAGATGGGCAGGCCCTGCTGGGTGAAGCGGGCCTCGTAATCGGTCATGGGCGTCCCCTCCGGCATGTCCCGGAGCGCCCATCCACCCTCCCGGAGCGTGTCCAGGGACCACTGGAACAGGGGTTCGTTATCGGTCTTGAACCAAAGCTCCCCGCCCGTGGGCAGGAGCTCCGCGTACAGCTTCAGGAACCCAGGGGCCGTCAGGCGGCGCTTGAACTGCTTGGTCTTGGGCCAGGGGTCGGGGAAATTTATGTAGAGACGGCTCACCTCTCCCGGCGCGAAAAGCTCCGGCAGGACGGCGGCGTCCCGGTCCAAAAAACGCAGGTTGGAAATCCCTTCCTCCACCGCCCGTTCCATGGCCACCACCATGGCGTCGGGCACCTTTTCCAGGGCCAGCAGCAGCACCTCCGGTTCCTGGGCAGCTTGCCGGCAGGTAAACCGGCCCTTCCCGCAGCCCAGCTCCAGCCGGATCTCCCGGAAACCGGGATAGGCCTCCCGCCATCGGCCGCGCAGGGCCTCCGGCTCCAGAACCTGCACAGCGGCGCACTGCTCCATCCGGGGAATCAGATTGGGTTTCTTCCGCATCCTCACGTCTGTCTCACACTCCCGCTGGTATCATAGCATACCCCCCGGCAAACATCAATTGAAAAAACTTGCGTAAGTCCGCCCGGCTTGTTATAATATATCGGTCCGGTGGGTCGGGGCGCCGGACCGGCTGGTGCCGTATGCCCGGGTGTTGCGCAGTTGGTAGCGCGCCTGCTTTGGGAGC
>CALWYY010000088.1 GCA_944385885.1 uncultured Oscillospiraceae bacterium
CCTGCCTGGCCCGGGGCTGGCGGGTGGTGATGCTCTGCGCCGAGGAACGGCGGGTGGAGATCCTGGCGGGGATGCTGGAGCACAACGGGGTGGCGGCCCTCCGGGGCCTGCCCGGCGGGGAACTGCCTCCGCCGGGCCGCTGCGCCGTGGCGGTGGGCGGCCTGTCCTCCGGGCTGGAGGTGCCGGAGGCCGCCCTGGCCGTGCTCACGGATACCCAGATCCTCTCCCCCGGCCTGCGCCCCGCCAAGCGGAAAAAGGCCCTGTCCAACCGGGAGGCCCTGGGGTCCTGCGCGGATCTGTCGGTGGGGGATCTGGTGGTCCACGAGCACCACGGCCTCGGCCGCTTTGCCGGCATCTTTAAGATCCCCGTGGACGGGGTGGAGAAGGATTACATCAAAATCTGCTACGCCGGGGCGGACAGCCTGTACGTGCCGGCCACCCAGCTGGACCTGGTGAGCAAGTACATCGGCGGCGGGGACGACCGGCCGGTCCGGCTGTCCAAAATGGGCGGCGGGGAGTGGCGGCGCACCAAGTCCCGGGCCAAGGCGGCCGCCCGGGAGCTGGCCGGGGAACTGATCCAGCTCTACGCCCAGCGCCGGCGTACCCCCGGCCATGCCTTCGCCCCGGATTCCCCCTGGCAGCGGGAGTTTGAGGACGCCTTCGGCTATGCCGAGACGGAGGACCAGCTCCGGTGCATCCGGGAGATCAAGGAGGATATGGAATCCCCCATGCCCATGGACCGCCTCCTGTGCGGGGACGTGGGCTACGGCAAGACGGAGGTCGCCCTGCGGGCCGCCATGAAATGCATCCTGGACGGCAAACAGTGCGCCATCCTGGTGCCCACCACCGTGCTGGCCCGGCAGCATTACCAGACCGCCTGCCGCCGGTTTTTCGGCTATCCGGTGAACATCGAGACCCTCACCCGGTTCAGCACCCCGGCCCAGAAAAAGGACATTCTCCAGCGGGTGGCGGCCGGGAGCGTGGATCTTCTCATCGGCACCCACCGCCTGCTGCAGAAGGATGTGAAGTTTCGGGACCTGGGGCTGCTGATCGTAGACGAGGAACAGCGGTTCGGGGTCAGCCATAAGGAGAAGCTCAAGGAGCTGGCCCGGGGCGTGGACGTGCTCACCCTGTCGGCCACGCCCATCCCCCGGACGCTGAATCTGGCCCTGTCGGGGCTGCGGAGCATGTCCACCATTGAGGAGCCTCCCCGGGACCGGCAGCCGGTGCAGACCTTTGTGATGGAGCACGACTGGGGGGCGGTATGCGACGCCATCCGGCGGGAGCTGCTCCGGGGCGGCCAGGTGTACTACCTGCATAACCGGGTGGAGAACATTGAGCGCACGGCCCTGCGCCTGCAGAAGATGCTGGAGGGGGTCACCGTGGCCGTGGCCCACGGGCAGATGGACGAGGAGCAGATCGCCCGGGTCATGGACGGCATGGTGGAGGGGACCGTGCAGGTTTTGGTGTGCACCACCATTATCGAGACGGGCATCGACATTCCCAATGTGAACACCCTCATCATCGAGGATGCGGACCGGCTGGGCCTGGCCCAGCTCCACCAGCTCCGGGGCCGGGTGGGGCGCTCCTCCCGCAGGGCCTGCGCCTACCTCACCTACCGCAAGGATAAGGTGCTCACGGAGGTGGCAGAAAAGCGCCTGTCGGCGGTGCGGGAATTTGCGGAGTTCAACGCCGGGTTCCAGATCGCCCTGCGGGACCTGGAGATCCGGGGGGCGGGGAACCTTCTGGGGGCGGAGCAGTCGGGGCACATGATGGACGTGGGCTACGACATGTACCTGAAGCTCCTGGAGGAGGCCGTGCTGGAGGAAAAGGGGGAGAAACCCCCGATACGCACGGAGTGCTCAGCGGACCTGTCCGTGACGGCCAACATCCCGGACAAATACGTCCCGTCGGCGGAACAGCGGATGGACCTGTACCGGCGCATTGCCCTGATCCGCACGGAGGCGGACGCGGACGACCTGACCGACGAGCTCATCGACCGGTTCGGGGACCCGCCCAGCCCGGTGAACGCCCTGGTACAGGTGGCTCTGCTCCGCGGGGAGGCGGGCCGGGCGGGGATCCGGGATATCTCCCAGAAAAACGGGATGCTGCGGTTCCAGGTGGAGGACTTCTCCATGGAACGGATCTCGGCGCTGTACGACCGGCCGGCCTACCGGGGGCGGCTGCGGGTAGAGGCGGGGAAGGAGCCCTGCCTGGCGCTGAAACTGCGGTCCGGCGCCCGGCCCATCCAAGAGGCGCGTGCCTTTGCCGCCGCCTGGGGGGAGACCGCCCCGCCGGCGGCCCCCGCCTCCTGACAGGCCGGCGGAAATCCAAAAGATCCGGAAACTATTAAAATAAAGGTAGGTAACCCATGAAAAACGGAAAGATTCTTGCCCTGATTCTGAGCCTGGCCCTTATGCTGGGCGCCCTGTCCGGCTGCGGGAGCGCGGCGGAGCCGGAGACCACGGACCAGCCGGAGACCACGGAGGAGCCGGAGGCCACGGAGGAACCGGAAGCCGCCCTCGCGGGCCCGGAGTACGACTACACCCAAGTGCTGGCGGAGGCGGCCGGGCTATACCCCGGCGACACGGTGGTATTGACCGTCAACGGGGTGGACGTGACCTGGGCTCGGTACTGCTATCTGCTCAGCGAGGGGCTGAGCCAGTACGCCTACTACACCGGCGGATACCTGCCGGACGATTACAGCGTGCAGTTTACCGACCAGGAGACCCTGGAAGATTACCTAAACGCCATGGCTTTGGAGAAGGTCAAGTACTACGCCGTGGCCGAGAGCCAGTCCCGGGATGACGGCGTATCCCTGACGGCGGAAGAGGAGGAGGCGCTGACAGCATCCTGGGAGGCCCTGGCGGAGCAGTACGGGGGAGAGGAGGCCCTGGAGGCGGCGCTGAAGGAGGCGGCCCTGGACCGGGATACCTATATGTATTTTACCCGCTGCAACGCCCTGCTGGACGCCATTATGGCCGCCCGGTACGGCCGGGAGGGGGAAAAGCTCTCCCCGGAGGACGTGACGGCCTGGGCGGCGGACCATGAATACGTGCACGTAAAGCATATCCTCTACTCTTTCTACGACGGCACGGGGGCCCTGCTGGACGAGGCGAGCCAGCAGGCCCAGCGGGACCGGGCCCAGGAGGTTTTGGAGGAGCTGCAGGCGCTGGAGGACCCGGAGGAGCGGGAGGCGCTGTTTGACCAGTATATGACGGAGGAGACGGGGGACGCAGCGGCGCTGGCCGTATTCCCGGACGGGTACACCTTTGCCCCGGGAGCCATGTTACAGGCCTTTGAGGACGCCTCCTTTGCCCTGGAGGACTACGGCCTGAGCCCCGTGGTGGAGACGGACTACGGCTGCCACGTGATCCTGCGTCTGCCGGTGGACCCCCAGGGGCTGACCATGGAGGTGAGCAACGCCACCGGGGCATACCTGAGCCTGAGCCAGGTGATGGCCAGCGACCTGTTTGTGACGGACCTGGCCCAGTGGCTGGAGCAGGCCCAGGTGGAGTGGGCCCCGGAATTTGAGGGGTTCTCTGTGACGCAGCTGTTCCCCCACGGCTATCTGACGGAGACCGAGGAAGAGGTCCCGGCGGAGGAAGAGGCCCCGGCAGAGGAGGTCCCGGAGGAAGAGTCCCCGGAGGAAGAAGCCCCGGCGGCGTGACGGCCGGGGAAGGCTGGACGACGGACGGGCGCGCCTGGAGGCGCGCCCGTTTTTTCATGGGGGGGGCGGCGGGAAATACCGGGGAATACCGGCGGGGGAATACCGGGGAATACCGGCTGGGAAAAGGGCGCCGCCCCGGCGGGGGGCGGCGGTCAGATGGTTTTCCGCAGCCGGCCCACCAGGAAGATCAGGGGCAGGCCGGCGAAAATAAACACGGCGTTGCCCAGGGGGAAGACATACAGGGTCAGCCGGCGCAGGGCGAAGGAGGTGGGGGCGCACAGCCAGCCGGCCAGGGCGGCGGCAGCGGCGCAGCCGGCGGCAAGCCACCGGCGGCGGGGGACGCCGGGCCCCCGGAGGGCCAGGGTAAGGGTGCCGGAACAGATTTGCAGGAGCATGGACACCAGGATGAAATCGGTGATGACCCACTGGGCCACCACCAGGGCCTCCACCCGGTCCAGGAGGTCAAAGATCCGGATGCCCCGGATCATGGCAAAGAAGGGGTAGTGTAGGTTCTGCGCCAGCTCTGCGCCGAAGGTACCCACGGTAGTGACAAACAGGGCCAGGGCGCCCAGGAGCAGCCACAGCAGGCAGGACGGGGCGGGGCCGGGCGGCTGGCCGGGCTGGACCCGGCCCTGAAGGAAGGCCATAAAAGCCAGGATCCCCAGGGTGTCCGTCATAGGCAGCACGGCCAGGGCCGTGCCGGGCAGGTCGCCGACGGTCACCGGCACAAGGTTTCCCCAGTCCACCTCCGGCAGGGCAAAGAGCATCACGCCCCAGAACACGGCGGCCAGCAGGGGCAGGGACACCTGGGCGCAGCGGGCCAGGGTGCGCAGCCGGCCCAGGGCTGCGACCAGTCCCAGGACCAGCATCACCCCCATGAAGATCCAGGGGTGGCTCTGGGGGTAGACGGCGGCGATGAACCGGTCGGCCCCGGCCCGGAGGACGAACCCGGTATACAGGACCAGCCAGATGGTATAGGCCAGGGCCGCGGCCCGGCCGGCGCCCCGGCCCAGGGCGCGGCAAAACATCTCCCCCAGGCCCTCGTCCGGCCCCCGGTTTTTCAGGAACCGGCCCAGGAGGCGGGACAGGCCCCAGAGAGGGAGGGCGGCCGCGGGGATGGCCAGCCAGCCCGTGCGTCCCGCCGGGCCCAAGAGGGACCCGGGGATCTGCCGGATCAGGGGGGCCAGAAGGACGACCCAGCCCATAGCGGTCATCTGCCGCCGGGAGATACGGTCTTCCCGGGGATCATACATGGTCGCGGCCCTCCCCTCCGGTATCGGCGGCGCCCTCCATTTCAAAACTGCGCCGGACGCTGCCCTGGACCTCCAGCGTCCAGCGCAGATCGGCGGGCACGCCGTCCCAGCCGGCGGCGTCGAAAGCCCGCGGGTCGCAAAGCCGGAGGGTACGGCCCAGCTCCAGGAAATCCGCCCCGGTCCGGCGGGCGGCCTCCAGGGCGGCCAGGACCCGGGCCTCCAGCCAGCCGGTCAGCTCCCGGTCCAGGCCGGCTAAGGTCTCCGGGCTGGGGACGTCCCCTCCGGCGGCCTGGACCACCCCAGCCTGGCAGGACAGCTCCACCGCCGCACCCAGGGCGCCGTCCGGCCCCGGCAGGGGCCGGACGGAGGCGCGGCTGCCGGACAGCTCCAGGGTGGTTTGCCCGCCCTGCCCGTCCGGCAGGGTGACGCTCTCCGACCCCGCCAGGCCCAGAAGAAGATTGGCGCCCTGGGTCTCCTCCCGGTCCAGCCAGAAGGCCAGCCGGCCGTCCTGAAGCACGGCGTAGCCGGT
>CALWYY010000089.1 GCA_944385885.1 uncultured Oscillospiraceae bacterium
GGCGAGCCTTCCCGGCTCTCCATGATTTTCAAAAAATTTTTTCAAATATTCCAGGCCCTCCCGGGCCACCTGGTCCGGCTCCGGGTGCACCTGCACCCAGCTGGCGTCCAGGCCGCCGGGGGCGAAGGTCTCCATGGTGACATGGCCCGCGTATCCGTACCGCAGCAGCAGGCCCAGGATCTTTTCCCAGGGAAGCACCCCCTGGCCCGGGGCGCCCCGGTTGTTGGCGCAGGCATGGAAATGGTTCACCCGCCCCGACGCCAGCGCCTCCTCCAGAGCCCGGCACAGGTCCCGTTCCTCCAGGCACGCATGGTATGTGTCAAAATGTACTCCCACGTTGGCTTCTCCAATGTCCTGCACCATTTTCAGCACCTGCCCGGCGGTGTTTGCCACGCTGGTGCGGTACCGGTTCAGGGGTTCCAGAGCCAGGGCCATGCCGCAGCCGGCGGCCCGGCGGGCCAGCCGCCGCAGTCCCGTCACCGCCAGGTCCCACTCCCGCTTTTTCTCGTCCTCCTCCAGCCGGTGGCACTTGCCGCCGCCAGCGTACAGCGGGCCGGCCAGCACCGTGGCGCCCAGCGCCGCCCCCGTATCCAGGCACCGCGTCAGGTACTCCATGGTCCTCTCCCGCACCGCCGGATCAAAATTCGACAGGTCCCGGCCCGGGCCCAGGGCCGCGCACAGGGACACTGCCAGCCCCGTATCCCGGATCTCGTCCCCCAACCCCGCCGGCAGCTCCGGCTGGGTCATGGGCAGCTCCAGGGCCGTAAAGCCCATGCGGGCTGCCTTTTCAGGCAGCCCCAGGCAGGCCCCGGTCAGCCCGGGGGACCAGTTCCATAGGTTGATTCCAAGCGGGTTCATGTTCAGCGCCTCCTCACCGGGTGGACCGGCGTATAATCAGATCCACATCCAGTACGTTCCGTACCGGTTCCGGCAGCTCGCCGTTTTTCTCCTTGTACCGGATCTGGTGGATCAGATTTCTGGCCGCCACGGCTCCCATCTCGTACAAAGGCTGGGATACGGTGGACAGGGGAGGCTCCATCATAGAGGAGAGCATAACATTGTCAAAGCCCATCACCGATACGTCCTCCGGAATGAGGACTCCCAGATCGTGCAGGGCATGCATTACCACGAAAGCTTTGGGGTCGCTGGTGGCAAAGATGGCGTCCGGCGGCTGGGGCAGGCGCATTAGCTCCTGGGTATGCCGGTAAAAGCTGTTGACGCCGCTGGATTCCCGCATCACCAAGGCCTCGTCATAGTCTATCCCCGCATCCGCCAGAGCCTGGCAGTATCCCCGGTGACGTTCCCGGTAGAAATACAGCTCCTCCCGCCCTAAGGCCAGGGCGATGCGCCGCCGGCCCGTCCGGATCAGGTAGCGCACCGCGTCGTAGGCCGCCTGGAAACTGTCCACCGACACCGTGTCCATCACGCCGATGTCCCGCTCATCAAAGCGGTTTACCAGCACCAGAGGGAACCCTTCCGCCCGCAGGGCCCGGATGTGGTCGGATTCGCCTATATTGGAGCAGACCACAAATCCGTCGATCCAGCGGGTCTTCATCTTCTCAATGTACGCCTTCTCCACCGCGGTGTCCTCGTCGGTATTGCTCAGCACCACGGTAAAGCCGTTTCGCCTCGCCACGTCTTCCACACCCCGGGCAATCTCCGGGAAGATCAGGTTTTGGATGGAGGGCACCATAAGGCATATCATGTTGCTCCGGCCCATTTTTAGGCTCTTGGCCAAAACATTGGGGCGGTAATTGGTTTGCTGCACCGCCTCCATCACCTTTTTCCTGGTCGCCTCGTTTACGTAGCTCTTGCCGTTGAGCACCCGGGAGACCGTGCTGGCAGAAACGCCCGCCAGCGTCGCCACGTGCTTGATATTGGTCATAACGTCCTCCCTTTGCCTTGCAAGGATGTCCCCCGGCCGGGGTATCAGTCCCGGTCCCAGTACACCGTGGCGCCCCGGTGGGCCGAGGTGCATTCCTTCCGGTACAGCCGCAGCCAGCCGGTCGCCGGCTTCACCACAGGCTTCCACTGGGCCCGCCGGCGGGCCAGCTCCTCCTCGTCTACATCCAAGGTTAGCGTCCGGGCCTCGATGTCGATATGCACCATATCGCCGTCGCGGATCAGCGCCAGATTGCCGCCCTCATAGGCCTCCGGGCTTACATGGCCGATGGCCAGGCCGCCGGTGGCTCCGGAAAACCGCCCGTCGGAAACCAGCGCGATCTGGCTGCCCAGGCCTTTACCCAGCACCGCCGCCATGAACGTCTCCATATGAGGCATGCCGGGGCTCCCCTTGGGCCCCTCGTAGCGGATGATCACCACGTCTCCCGCCACAATCTCATCCCGCAAAATGGCATGCCAGGCCTCGTCCTGGGAGTCGTAGCACTTAGCCGGCCCGCTGAACTTCCAAGCCGCCGGATCTACGGCGCTGAACTTGACGATGGCGCTGTCGGTGCCGATGTTCCCGTGAAGCACCGCCAGGCCGCCCTGCTCGTGGATCGGGTCGGATACCGGATGGATCACCTCCGGGTTCCGGTTCTCCGCCAGGGCCGCCTTGTCGGCAATGGTGCCGAACATGCCTTTGGCGGAGGTGTCGATCCGCCCGGCGGCCGCCAGCTCCTTCACCACGGCCCCCAGTCCGCCCGCCGCTTCAAATTCCTCCATGGTGTAGGTGGGGTGGTTGGGATAGATGGTGCTGATCACAGGCACCTGCCGGCTGATCTCGTCGAAGGTCTCCGGGGTGATGTCGCAGTCCACCTGCCGGGCCAGGGCGGGAATGTGCAGCAGGCTGTTGGTGCTGCCGCCGGTGGCCATCATGTAGCGCACCACGTTTTCAAAGCTCTCCTGCCCCAGAATGTCGCTGGGCCGGACGTTGTCCTTCCAGGCCTGCATCACCTGCCGGGCCGCCGTCCGGGCCAGCTCATGCCACCGGGGCGTCTGGCTGCGGCAGCTGGCGTTCCCATGGGGCGAAAAACCCAGGACCTCCGCCATGGCGCACATGGTGTTGGCCGTGCCCATGAAAGGGCAGGCCCCCGGGGTGGGGCAGGCGTTGCGCACCACGCCCTTGTAGTCCTCCCGGGTCATGTCCCCGGCAATGTAGGCGGCGTAGGCCTGTTTGGTGTGTGTCAGGGTGAGCATGCGCCCTTTGTACCGGCCGGCGGCCATGTAACCGCCGGTAAACATCACAGTGGGGATGTTCACCCGCAGGGCGCCCATAAGCATACCGGGCACCACCTTGTCGCAGGTGGCCATAATTACCATGCCTTCCAGCATGTTCAGCTCCGCCACCGTCTCCACCTCCGTGGAAACCATGTCCCGGGCCGGCAGGGTGTACCGGTCCCCGGGGGTGTTGCTGCAGATGCCGTCGCATACTCCCGTAACAGGCAGCTCCAGGGCCAGCCCACCCAGTTTGTAGATCTCCTCCTTCATCTCGGCGATCACATCCCGGAAGGGATAGTGCCCGGGGTTCATCTCGTTCCAGGCGTTTATCAGCCCGATAATGGGTCGCTGGGCGTCCTCCTCCGTCACTCCCATGGCGTACAGAAGCGTGTTGCGGTGGTCCAGGGACTCCTCGTTCCACTCACGTAGCATTGTCATCTCTTCTTTCCAATGAAATCAGGTCATCCGCCGGCAGGGCGGCGTCTCATCTCTGCATCAGGTGGACGGCAAACCCGCCAATCTGTTCTCTGGCATATATAACCAGAATCCGGCCGTCCTCAAACCGCTTGATAGAATCCTCGTCAAAGGAAAAGCCCTTCCCCTCCAAGTACCGCCGGGCGGCTGGGAGGTCGGAGGTAGCCAGGGCCAGATGCCCGTGCTCTCCCCGGCCGGGAGCCTTCATCCACTCAATCCGCGTTTCGGTAAAACAGGCGTCGGGGCTGTCCTTGTCCGGGTTCACCGTCAGGCCGAACAGGGCCTCAAACCGCCGGGCGCAGGCCGTTGCCTCCTCCGCCCCGGCGCAGTTGACCCCCACGTGTACAATTTCAAAATCCGGGGTGAATTCCACGCTCAGCCTCCCAGGTACGCCTTGCGCACCTCATCGGAACGCAGAAGCTCTTCCCCCGTGCCGGACAGGTTGATCTTCCCGTTTTCCAGTACGTAGGCAAAATCGCAGATCCCCAGCGCTTTCCGGGCGTTCTGCTCCACCAGCAGCACCGTGATCCCGGAATCCCGTATCCGGGCGATCAGTTCGTAGATCTGGTTGACGATGATGGGGGCCAGGCCCATGGACGGCTCGTCCAGCAGCAGGATCTTCGGCCGGCTCATCAGCCCCCGGGCCACCGCCAGCATCTGCTGTTCCCCCCCGGAGAGGGTCCCGGCAAACTGGTTCTTCCGCTCCTCCAGAATGGGAAAGAGCTTGTACTGCTCCTCCAGATCCTTTTCCAGCTCCTTCCCCTTGAACAGATACCCGCCCACCAGGATGTTGTCCCGGATGGTCAGGCCGGAGAAGGTCTTGCGGCCCTCCGGCACCTGTACAATGCCCTTGGCCACGATTTTGTGGGCTTTGTCCGGCAGACGCTCGCCCATAAATTCCACCGTGCCGCTCAGGGGCTTTACCAGGCCGGAGATGGTGCGCAGGAGCGTGCTCTTCCCGGCGCCGTTGGCGCCGATGATGGAGACGATCTGGCCCTTCTCCACCCGGATGCTTACGCCCCGCAGCGCCTCCACGTGCCCGTAGTTCACGGACAGATCCGTTACCTTCAGCATCGGTTCCATTGTCATTCCTCCTTGCCCAGATAGGCCTCGATGACCTGCGGGTCATGCTGCACCTGCGCCGGGGTGCCTACCGCGATGGTCTTGCCGAAGTTCTGCACGTGAATCAGGTGGGAGATGCTCATTACCAGCTCCAGCCGGTGCTCGATCAGCAGGATCCCAAAGCCGATCTCCTTGGATATGCGCTGGATAAGCTCCGTCAGCTCCGACACCTCCGTGGGGTTCAGCCCGGCGGCGGGCTCGTCCAGCAGCAGCACCTTCGGCTCGCACATCAGCGCCCGGGCAATCTCCACCCGCCGCTGCATGCCGTAGGAGAGGTTCTCCGGCCGCTCGTCGGCATAGTCGGCCATGCCCACCACCTCCAGGTACTTCATGCACTGCTCCCGGCCCCGCTTCTCCTCGCTCCGCCTCCGTGGGGTAGGCAGCAGCCCGCCCAGGATCTTGTACTGGCTCTTGGGGTCAAAGGCGCACATTACGTTCTCCTGCACCGTCAGCCCTTTGAAAAGGCGGATGTTCTGGAACGTGCGGCCCATGCCCAGTCGGGTGATCCGGTACTGCTCCATCTTGGTGATATCCTGGCCGTTGAGGATAACGGTCCCCTGGTCGGCGGGATACACCCCGGAAATGACGTTGAAAATAGTGGTCTTTCCGGCGCCGTTGGGCCCAATGATCCCCAGGATCTGCCCCGCGTCCGCCTCCAGGGAGAAGTCCTGGATGGCTTTCACGCCGCCAAAGCTCTTATAAATATTTTTTACTTCCAGCAGCGCCATCAGTGTGTCTCCTTCCTTGTGCCAAACTTCCTGCCCAGGCTGCGGGCGGTCCGGGCCAGGTTCCGGGGCGTGAGCTCCCACTCGCCCAGAAGGCCGGAGGGCTTGAAGTTGATGATGAGCAGCACCAGCACCGCGTAGATCACGTACCGGTAGTTCTGCAGCCCCCGGAGCACCTGCGGCAGGGCGCTGAGGATAAAGGCGCCCAGGGTGGAGCCGGTCAGGCTGTTGACGCCGCCGAAGAAGACCATGATAACCCAGTCGGCGCTTTTCTTCCAGCCGAAGCCGGAGGGGTCCACGTAGGACATGTAAAACGCGTACAGGCATCCGGAGTAGGCCGTCAGGGCCACGCTCAGCAGAAACGCGGTCATCTTCACCCGGGTGACGTTGATGCCCATGGCCTTGGCGGCCAGCTCGTCGCCCCGCAGGGCGATGCACTGGCGGCCGTACTTGCTGGTTTTGAAAAACGCCACCAGGATGATGGCCGCCACGGCGGACACCGCCGCCAGCAGCAGGGTGGTGCGGCGGGGGATCCCCGTAAAGCCCGACGCGCCGCCGGTGAGGCTGGTCATGCGGTTGAGCAGCGCGGCGATGGCCTCGCCGAAACCCAGGGTCACCAGGGAGATGTAGTCCCGGCGCAGGCGGACCACCGGGTAGCCCACCAGATACCCCACCAGGGTGGTCATCAGCACCGCCAGCACAATAGCCGGGGCCAGGGCCATGCCGCCCTTGACCACCAGCAGGCCGGAGGCGTAGGAGCCGATGGCCATGAACGCCGCCTGGCCCAGGCTGAACATGCCCGTCAGGCCCGTAAGCACGTACACGCCCACCACCGAAATCAGGGTGATGAATACCTGCGTAAGAATGTTTGATACCAAAGCCATATCTCTTATCCTCCTTACGCCTTTTCCTGGATATTGCTGCCGGCAATGCCCTGGGGCCGCACCAGCAGGAACACCAGCATAATCCCGAAGGTCGCGATGGTGGAGTAGCCGGAGCCCAGCAGGCTCAGCAGCAGCGTCTCGATCAGCCCCAGCAGCACCGCGCCGATCACCGCGCCCACAAGGCTTCCCAGGCCGCCGATCACGGATGCGATAAAGCCCTTGACCACCAGGCTGCCCAGCGTGGGATACAGGGTGTATTTGATGCCCAGGAACGTGCCGGCGGCTCCCGCCAGCAGGCCCGAGATCACAAAGGTAAGCTGGATAATCCGGGTAGAGTTGATACCCATAAGCTGGGCCGTATCCCGGTCGAAGGAGACGGCGCGCAGCGCCCGGCCCAGACGTGTTTTCTGAATCACATACGCCAGCAGAATCAGCGCCACCAAGCTGATGATGCACATCATGGCGTCCCCGGTGGAAATCACCAGGCCGCTGATGCGGATGGTGGGGTTTTTGAAGAAGCTGGGGAAGTTATAGAAATTGGACCCCACCCGGATAGTCACAAGCCCCTCGTACAGCGTACCGAGGGTTATGGAGGAAACAAAGAAGTAGGTGGGGGACGAGTGTTTCAAGGTAATGCGCCGGAACCCGAAAAACTCGCCGAACAGGGCGATCAGGGCGCCGGCCAGGGCCGCGGCCAGCAGCGTGGCGGCCAGGCCGCCCCCCTTGGCGGCTACCAGAAAATAGGCCGTAAAGGCCGCGGCCGTCATGGTAGCGCCGTGGGAAAAGTTGGAAAACTTGAGTATGTTGAAGATCAGCGCAAAGCCCGTGGCAATCAGGGCGTATACAGACCCCGTCGCCAGGCCGTTTATCACGATTTGAAGCGACATCTGCTTAGTAGCCTCCCCCAAAAACATGGGGCGGACCCCCATCGCAGGGGATTCTGCAATGAGGGCCCGCCTTGTCAAACGGAATCAGGACACCTGATCAGCCGGCGAATTCCTCCAGCATGACCGGAGTCTGGTTGTCATAGGTGTACATGAACATGCCCATGCCGTCCGGCATATGGGTCTCGGGATCGATGGTCAGGGTGCCGGTGAGGCCTTCGAAGTCGGTGACGTTCTCAATGGCGCTGATCAGGGCGGCGGGATCGTCCAGGCCGGCCTGCTCGACGCACATCTTGGCGATCATAACGGCGTCGTAGCCCAGGAAGTACTTGTTGACGGCGCTCACGGAATCCTCCACGGCCGCGGCCATCTCGGCGGTCACGGGATCGTCGGTGTTGATGTTGTTGATGTAGTAGATGTTGGAGCAATCGCCGCCATAAATGGTGTTAAAGGAGGGGGCGGCGTCCAGGCCGTTGATGACCTTGCCCTCATAGCCCAGCTCGTTGGCAGCGGTCACGATGGCAACCAGCTCCTGGGTGTAGTTGGGGCAGTAGATGGCATCCACGTTGGCGGACACGATGGGCTGCAGCAGGGTCTTGTAATCGGTGTCGGAGGCGCTGTAGGGGATGATCAGGCTCTCGTCCACGGTGACGCCGTCCTCGGCCAGGCGGTCAATGAACGGATCCAGCAGGGACAGGGAGTAGCTGTTGCCCTGGTTGTACAGGATGCCGAAGGTCTCCAGGCCGTTCTTCAGGGCGAAGGACGCCATGATCTCGCCCTGGGTGGTGGCGCTGGGCTGCAGGCAGAACATGTTCTTATAGGTGGTGCCGTCCTCCCGCATCTGGCACTGGGGGTCCAGAGCAAAGCCCAGGATGGGAACGTCGTAGCCCTCGGAGGTCTCCTTGATGGCGTTGGCAATGTTGGCCACCGGAGGTCCGATGATCAGGGCGACCTTATCCACCGTCACGGCGGTGATGTAGGCGTTGACGGCCTCGGTCACGTCGCCTTTGGTGTCGTAGGTCTTCATGACGACGGTCATGCCGTTAATACCGCCGTTGGCGTTGATCTCTTCCACGGCAGCTCTGGCGCCGGCTTCCACCGACATGCCCAGAGAGGACGTGGCGCCGGTGATGTCCTGCAGGCAGCCGATGAGGAGCTCGCCGCCTTCTTCAGCGGGCTCGCTGGCAGGGGTTTCATCTTCCGTGGTGGGCTCTTCAGCCGGGGTCTCGGCAGGGGTGTCGCCGCAGGCCGCCAGGGCGAAAACCATCACGAGGGCAAGGATGAGAGCGAGGATTTTTTTCATGGCTCGATTCTCCTTCTCAGTTTTTTATTGCAAAAAAGCAATGACGTAGATTAGAGCGGGCGTCTGGCCCGGTACGCAATCGCAAACGATTGCATCTGGTCTTTTTTTTGCAATAACTGACAATTATTGCAAAAAAATCGATTTAGCAAACTCAAATTCCGTACATACTTTACTCCTCTTCTCCAATTAAAGTCAAGTGGACATATTATTTTCAGAATATTCACCGAAAAACCATATGCAAAGGTTTGCATATGGCCGAAATTGATTGCAAATCGTTACAAGACGTTGCATATTTTTCAGTTTCGGCGGTTAACTGTACGTAACAGGCGAACACCCCGGCCGGCCGCAAAGCGGCCGGCCGGGGTGTTCTCGGCAGACGGCGGGCCGGGGGCGGCAGGCCCGGGTCCGGCGATAGTCATACCCCGCAGAAATCCAGAAACTCTCGGGTGTCCGGGTGTTTTGGGCGGCGGAGCACTTGTTCCCGCTCCCCCTCCTCCGCCAGCCGGCCCCGGCTGAGAAACAGGATCCGGTCGGCCAAGCGGCCAGCCTGGCCCAGGCTGTGGGTAATAAGAAGCACGGCGCAGCCCGTCTCCCGGCGGAAATCCTGTATAAGCCGCTCCGTCAGGGCGGTGGACTGCATGTCCATGCTGGCTGTGGGCTCGTCCAGGATCAGCAGGTCGCAGGGCCGCATCATCACCCGGGCCGCCGCCATCCTGGCGGTCTCCCCGCCGGACAGCCGGTCCGCCCGCCGCCGGGCCAGATGCTCGATCCCCAGGGCGCGCATCCGGTCCATGGCCTTGCCCTGGTCTCCGCTGGCCAGGCATATGTTTGCCTGGACACTCATACGAAAGGCGTAGCTTTTCTGAGGCAGATATCCTATCCGGACGCCCTCCGGCACCGGCGTTCCCCCATCCGGCGGCTCCGCCCCCGCCAGCACCTTTGCCAGGGTGGATTTGCCGCTGCCGTTGGCGCTGATCACCCCGTAGATCATGCCTCCGTCCAGCGTAAACTCCGGCATCTCCAGCACGGTGCGCCCGGCGTAGCTTTTGGTAAAGCTCCCGATCCTCATCGGCTCAGCCCCCTCTGCACCAGGGAGATCAGGGTGTTGACCAGCAGGGATAGGCCCAGCAAAATCAGTCCCAAAGCGATCCCCAGGGAGAAATCCCCCCGGTTGGTATACTGCATAATGGCCGTGGTCATCACGTTGGTCTTCCAGGCGATGGCGCCCCCCACCATGGACACGGCCCCCACCTCCGCTATGGCCCGGGCAAACGCCAGCAGGTACGCCGAGCATATGGGATAGCGGCACTCGTTGACCAGGAGCAGGAACGTCCGGCCGCCGGACAGCCCAAGGCCGGCGGCCGTCTCCCGCACTGCCCCGGCGATGCCGGAGACGTAGGATTCCATGCTCCCGGTGACCAGGGGCGTGATCAGCACCACCTGGGCCAGGACCATGATCCGCACGGTGAACAGCAGCCGCAGTCCCCGGAACGGTCCCACGCCCGAAAACAACAGGTAAAACAGCAGCCCGCAGACCACCGGCGGCATTCCCATAAGCGTCCGGTTCAGGATCACCAGCGCCCCCCGCCCCCGGAACCGGCATGCCCCCAGCCAAATCCCCAGGGGGACGCCCGCCAGCAGGGCCAAAAAAGAGCTGGACAGGCTCATCCTGGCCGTGACTGCCAGGATGTTCTTCAGCTGCGCGTCCCCGGACAGAATCAGCTCCAGGGCCTTTTCCAGCGCTGTCTGCATACCCACCTCCATGGATGCCGCCCCCGGGCCCGTCTGGGCCCGGGGGCGGGACGTTCCCTAGCCCCGGCGGGCTCAGCTCATGATCCCGCCGTTGGCCGCAAAGGTAAGAAACGTAGCCTTATCCGTCAGGATGTATGCCCCCATTTCTTCCGCCATTACCAGGCAAGCGCCCATGCCCGCGTTGGCGGACACGTACCAGTCCGTATACCCGGCAAAGCTCTCCGCCTCCGCGGTGATCCCCAGCTCCGCCGGCCACAGGCTCAGCTCCTTGGTGTGGGTCCCGGACCCGTCGCCCCGGGAGATAAACGGGTACTTCCCTCCCGCAATGGCGGCAAAGGCAGCCAGCACGTCCCCTGTGGACTGGACGCCCGCCGGATCCTCCGACGGCCCGCACAGGACGAAGTAGTTGTACAAAAACGACAGCCGCGCCGCGGAAAAGCCCGGCAGTACCCGGCCGAAGCCGGCGTTTACAAAGTCCTCCTCCTGGGACTTGGCGTGGACCAGGATCAAGTCGGCGTTGCCGTACTGGGCGGCGGCGATGGCCTTGCCGGTGCCGGCGGACTGCACCTCCACGGTGTAGCCGTACTCCTGCTCGAAAACGGGCAGCACGTAGCCCAGCAGCCCCGAATCGTTGACCGAGGTGGTAGTGGACAGGCGGATCACCGCCGTGTCCTCCGTGGCGGCGGGGATCTCCCCGGTATACGCCGGCGCCTCATCCAGCAGATAGAACAGCCCGTCGCCGTACTCATCTACCCCGTAGGCGGCCATGAGCTGTTTCCCGTCCTCCGACAGCAACCAGCCGATCAGGGCCTCCGCCCCCGCCGTGTTGATGGCCACATCCGCCACGGGGTTGCCGTCGGCGTCGGTAAAGGGCGCTGCTGGATCCACGGCAATAAGTGTGTATGTATTGAGCATGTTCTCATCCGCTTCCAGCAG
>CALWYY010000090.1 GCA_944385885.1 uncultured Oscillospiraceae bacterium
GTCCAGCGCCTCATGCTGGACCAGCTGGCAAATGCCTACCACGTAGGTGGCGTCTCCGGCAGGTTCCTCAACCGGGGTAGTCTCCCCGGCGCCCGAAGAATCATCCGTGGCAGCAGGTTCCTCCGCGTCGGCGGGTTTCTCCGTGGTGGCGCCGCAGGCGGCCAAGGCCAGCAGCATGGCCACGCACAGCAGCACAGCAAAAAGCTTTTTCATGGTTGCGTACTCCTTTAAAACAAATTTTTTTCCGCAGATTATCAAAAAACAGCCCCGCCGGCGGCGGAGCTGTCCTGATCTCTCCATCCGATCAGCCACCCCTGGCCGGCCGCCCCGCATTTTCCGGAAAGCCAAAATGGGCATAAAAACCAAAGCCCGCGTAAAATCGGGCGAAGAGGCGCACATACCCGGCCATCCGGCCATGGGAAAAGCAGCGGTTAAACATGGCGTGGTCTCCTTTCACCCGGCAAGGGAGGATGTTTGCATTATAGCACTTTAAATGCGCAAAGCAAGTGGCGCGAAACACAAAATATAGGGGAAGTTTTTGTAGAATATCTACAATATGCACAAGATTGATCCGGTGGGAAAAAACGCGTGACAAGCTCCGGCGTCTATGGCATAATTTGAAAGGAATAACCTGGCCTTCGGTATTGCCGGGTTAAGAATTGAACGGAAAACGAGGTGGATACGATGAGAAAATTCCGGTATTTTGCAGCGGCATTTTTTGTGCTGGCCTTGCTGGTGACAGCGGGCTGCGGCACCGCGGACCCAGCGCCCGACGCGGGCCAGACTCCAACCGCCACCCCGGTACCCACTGCCACCCCGGCGCCCACCGCTACCCCGGCGGAGGAGAATGTCCCGGCCCAGGCAGAGGAGGGGGCGGCGCTGGAGGAATTCCAGGAGCTGCTGCAGACGGCGCCGGAGGCGGAACTATACGATTACTTGGACGACGCCATTCCTAACCTTGGGGAGGCGGAGGCCGATGCCTTGGTATTGGCTCTCCTGGCGCATTATGAGGATTTTCGCCAGGCGGACTACCGCAGGCTGGAGAGATGGGAGGACCGGCTTTCGCGGGAGCTGGAGGAGTTCGTGGATCTTATGGAGGAGGAACAGGAGGACCCAGCCGTCCAGGAATGGCCTGTGGATGAGATGGTGGAGGAGCTGCTGGACCAGTGCCAGGATCTGGAGGAACTGCTGACCCGCTGGCCGCAAGGCGGCACGGCGGCCTACGCTCGGGCCATGTACATTGACCGGCTGACCCTGGCGCTTACCGGCAGCGGTACCCAGGAGAATACAGCGCAGGGTGTCCTGGACGAAGGCGGTAAAAATGTGTCGGAGGACGCCCGCTGGGCATACCGGGAGTTCCTGCGGGAGGAGAGGTCCGGCGTGACGAAGGCAATCCTGGAGGAATACGAGGCGCTCCTGGAACAGACCGGCGGAAGCCTGACCGGGGAGACGCAGGCTTTCTGGGATGGGCTGGCAGCCCGGGTGGAGAAGGAATTTCCCCTGGCGGGAGAGTAAGGCCCGGCGGCTGGCCGTAGGATATATTGGAGAGAGGGCCTGGGAACGCAAATCGTTCCCAGGCCCTTTGCGCGTTTTATGCCTAGTCCCCCGGCGGGAAATCCCGGACCATTTGCAGATAGGGGAGAGGCGCGTAGCCTTTCCGCCGGTAAAGGCGTATGGCGCCCAGGTTGTCCGGCTCCACCTCCAGCCGGTACCGGGCGGCGGGGAGAGTCTGCTCCAGCCAGGAGAAAAAAGCGCTCCCCAGACCGGCGCCACGGGCTTGCGGGCGGATATATAGCTCCTCCACCCACACCACCGGCCCCCCAGCCTCCGGGGAAAAAGAGCGGCTGAGTAAGCCGTAACCCACCGGGGTGTCACCCTGGAAAAGCAGACAGGCCATCAGGTACACATCCGAGCGCATCAGTTCCTGAAACGTCCGCCGGATATATTCCGGCGGGATGGGGTGGAGCACGGCGTCCGAGGCATAAAATTCGGCCGCGAGCTGTAAGAATACGTCCCGGTCTCCCGGCTGGATCCATCGAATCATATCATACCCCTTTCCGCCGCCCGGTGCGGCAGGTTCTCCGAAGCGGTTCCATTTTAGCCGATCTCGAAGGAAAAAGCAAGAACGGCGCTTTGCTGCCCGCGCAGGCGGATGAAAGAAGGCAGTGGGTTTTAGAGAGCTATTTTCTTGGCTCAGGACCGGGGCTGGCTGAGAGCGCTGGGCTCAAACGCCGGGGGCGGCAGGGCGGCAAAGTACTTGCGGATGCAATCCAATGCCACCTGCTCCTGATGGTGCAGGGAGGAAACTTTCTGGTGGATCAGATACAGGGGCATGTCGTTGCTGGCAGCCAGCCCTGGAAAGGGGATGGCGCGCAGACGGGGAGTGCCCCGGCACCCGTCATGGCAGAAAGAAAACCAGCTGAGCACGCCCATGATGCCTGAGTCTAAGATGGCACGCTTTACCAAGGGCACGTTGGGAAAGGTGGTAAACCGGTTGCTGGGATCCATTAGGCGAGTGAAGAAAATGGCGTTGTCCACCGTGGAAAAATGGGGAAGCACAGCGAAATGCTGGTTTTTAAGCTCCGAGACCTCTACCACATCCCGCTGGGCCAGAGGGTGGTCTTCCCGGACAATCAGATAGAGGTGATCTCGGTACAGGCGGCTGACCTGGATTTGGTACTTCTGGGAAACGGAGAGAAATTCCTTAAGATTTTTTTTGTTGTAATACGTAAGGCCGATATTCGCCTTTTTGTTAAGGATGCTGGGTCCCACGTCGCTGCCAATGACCTCATGAAAGATCAAATTGCCCCGCTGCTCCACCTGATAATAGGAGCGGATCAAGGGCAGGGCCAGCGAGTTGTTGACGCTGGGAGAGCCGATGATGTGCACGGCCACGGGGGCGCCCTCTTTTTGCTGGCCGATGCTCAGGGATGCGGTCCAGCCCGACCAGATGTCCCAGGCGATGGCCAGGGCCTCTTTCCCTTCCTCGGTGGGCGTTACGCCCTCCCGGCTGCGCAGGAAGATGGGGAAGCCCAGCTCTTCCTCCACCCGGCTGACAATGGAACTGAGAGCGGTCTGGCTAATGTACAGTTCCCGTGCAGCGGCGGAAATGGAGTGATGGGCGTCAATCACCAATAGATAGTGCAGATACTCCAATCTCATGACAACGCACCTCCCCGGCCGGTCAGATACAGGGAAGCTCCATCGGGCGCTTCCGGCAGAAACAGACCTTGAAAATATTCCTCCACACAGCTGACAAGGATCCGTTCCTGGTACCGGAGCTGCTGAATACTGCGGTGAACCAGGCACAGAAAGATGTTTCCCGGCTCCAGCTCCGGCGGCAACGGCACGGTGGTCAGCTCATCCGGGTCATAAAAGCCCCCGGCACAGTGGGTGTACCAGGTCATAATACCGACCATGTTCTCCTCGCGGATCAGGCTGTGCAGGATCGTGAAATTGGTGACGGAGGACAGGTGCCGGCAAGACTGGGCAATGCTTGCAAAGAGAATACTCTGTCCGGAAGCGCTGCAGCCGGTGACAAAGCAGAACCGCTCATTATGGTAATCCTCCGGGACAATGTGTCCCCGCTTGGCGATGGGATGGTCTTTCCGGAGCATCAGGTAAAAGCGGGTGGTGAGCATGGGCATGATGTTAACGCCCTGGGCCTCCAGGCGCTCAGAGGCGCTTGTAAGCTCCTTATGGGTGAGAAAGGTCAGGCCAAGGTTGGCCGAGCGCTGCAGAATGTGCTGGGTGATATCCAGGCGGGGCCATTCCTCAAAGGTCAGATCCCCGTGCAGGGCAAACCGGTAGTACAGGCGAGCCAGCTCCCCGGCCGCGCCGGTAGCCCCGCCGGGGGTAATGAGAAAGCTGATGGGCTGGGCGCGGGTCCACTCCCTGGTAGCCAGGCTGCGCAGCTCCTCGGCTTTGATGTCGATCTCCCGGGCCAGGGTCAGAAGAGACTCTCCCTTTGGGGTGGGTACCATGCCGTTGGGAGTTCGGTAAAAAATGGAAAAGCCCAGCTCCCGTTCCATGGCGTTGATGGCGGAGCTGAGTGTGGTTTGCGGAAGAAGAAGGGCCCGGGCCGCGGCAGAGATGGATTTACAGCGCTCAATCTCTAGTATGTAATGATAATTTTCCAGGTGCATAGCAATTCATCCTGTCTGGCAGCAGGTGTCTGTCTGTACGGTCGGGAATGGCTTGACGGCCATGGGGGCGTTTTCCACCATAGCCCTATATTAAGGCGGCAGGGGAAACTGCAAGAGCAGCTTCTCCTGCCGGGTTGCGTTGCGGTCGTTTTATTCGGTTTCGACGGCCTTGTAGATCTCTTCCAGAGACATTCCTTCCGGGAAGCCCAGGTTTTCCAACGTCCGGCCATCCCGGAGGTAATCCCGGTCATTGATGGCCCCGGCCACGCCCAGGAAAGCGGTGAGCACCGGCATTTCCAGGCCCAGCCGTTTGGCCATGGACACGGCAAAAGCGCCGCCGCAGCCGCAGTCCTCATGGAGGTACCGGTGATCCAGGGCGTCCGGACCGTCCATGTACTTGTAGAAGGTATGGACCTCGGGATGCTCGGCCAGGTTCTGCACCTTCTCGATCATGCCCATGGGATTGCCGTGCTCGGCCATCCCCATGGCCTCGATAACGGCCTTGCGCTCGGCCCGGACCTTCCCGATGCAGTGGACCACCCGGGGGGTGAAGGCATACTTGAACAGGGCGTAGTCCTTTCCCTTGTGGTCGATCTCCGCAGCGGAGAGGACCGTGCTGGCAATGTGGTTGATAACGTTACCGGCGTTAATGACACCCTCAAACACATTGCGGTTGGGAGTATACTCCACCACGCCCTCCAGATCCTTGAGCACCCGCTCGGTCTGGCAGGCGGGCAGGGAGGCTACCTTGCCCTTCAGGTTAAGGGGCATACCGGTGGTGACCTCCGCCGGAGCGGTCAGGCGGCAGGGGCAGAAGTTGCCCTCCTTTTCCGTGAGGGTGACCTTGGCAGTCACGCCCAGTTCCTGGAACACCTTCCGGAATACGAACGCGCCCAGGTTTCCGGGGATGATGAGGATATGCTGCCCATCCTCCACGTAGGGGGCAATACGCCGGGCGATCTCCTCGTGCCGGTCGGACATGACGTGGACAAAAATGGCCTGGGCGCCCCGGACGGCTTCCGCCGGGTCGGTTGTCATGCGCGCCGGCATACCGGTTCCGTGCATCATGCCCCGCAGGGTAATCCCACCCAGCTTCCGAATGTCCTCAAACCGGGAGGCAAACCGTTCATCGTCGTGGAAGGTTACCTGGAATCCCCGCTGGGACATGACGGAGGCGACGGCGTGACCGGTGGAGCCGGCTCCGATAACGGTGATTCTTTCAATCATGGTGAATAACCCATCTCCTTTGTGAAAATGATCCCGTGCCGCATTCCCTCCCGGAATCCGGCCCGGTTTCCGGGCCGGACCCGCTTATGGAAGGGAGGGAGTATCTTATGGCGGCGATAAATTTATAAGTACGTTTGCGCTCAGCCGAAAATGGCGCTGAAGAAGCTGAACAGGGGGATGGTCACGATCAGCACGCACACGGCAGCGCAGGTGGTGACCTTCAGGCGCATACCACCGTTGGACAGGATGGGCTGAGAGTGGAAAATGGAAGCAGGGGCGGAGGCGCCGGGCAGAATCATACCAATATTGATAACGTAAATCATGGCTGCTCCGGCAAACTGGGGGTTCATGCCGCTTTCGATAACAAAGGGGGCGATGATGGGAATCATGGCCGCACCGAAAGCGATGTTGGAACCCAGGTTGGTGAGGATCAGAGACAGTACGATGGTGAAGATCAGGATGAACAAGCTGCCCTTGCCGGCAAAGATGGGGGCGAACACGCCGCTGAGCCAGGGAACAATGCCGGTGACGTCGTTGGTCACGGCGGAGGCCAGAGGCAGAGTCACCGCGCACATAAGAATGACTTCCCAGCTAATGGCGGTGTTTTTGACCTTTTTAAACTCAATGGTGGGCAGGCCGTCGCCCTCGCCGCTGGGCAGTACCAGCAGGATGGCGGCGCAGATGCAGTACATGCCGGCCACGGTGACGGTGTTGTTGACAAAGTTGGCAAGGCCCGTGCCGATGAGGGTGTTGCCCAGGATGCACAGGAACACGGTCAGCAGGTACACCACCAGGATGCGCTTGGTGCGGGGCCGCAGGTGCTTGCTCTCCTCGTCCATCTTGTTGACGTCGAACTTCTGCATGGTGCTATAGTCCACTTTGAAGACCCACTTGGACACAAACACATAGACGGTGAGGATCAGCACCGTGGCGGGGATGGTCATGGCGCCCATGAGGCCCATGTTCAGCTGCGAGCCGGTCACGTCGGACCAGGTGTTGGCCAGGCCCAGCATCCAGCTCTGGTAGGGGATCATGGCCCCGCCCAGGATGGTGCAGAGCATGATGCCGCAGAAGCCCACGTAGCGGAAGGAGCTCTTCTCATCATAGCCGCAGTTGTCGGCGATGTCGTTCCAGATACCATAGAGGATCAGCGAGAGGATGATCTGGTTTACCACCACACAGGACAGGCCGAACACTACGAAGAAGGCCCATACGTACAGCAGAGGCTTGCCCTGGAAAATCTTCTTGGACAGGGACCAGCGGACGAACCATTTGCCAAAACCGTAGTAGGACAGGGAACCGGCGGCAATGAAGCCCACGATGCTCTGGAACACCACGTTATGGCCCATCATGGAGGTGATGGCGGCGCCCATGGTGGTATAGCCGGTGATGCCATAGGCAATGATGGCAAACAGGGAAGGCCAGATGATATCACAGGTGGAGTAGCCGTACACCACGCCCAGGAAGACGCCCAGTACCTTCATGCCTACCGGGGTGAGGGTGCTGAAGGGGGGCAGCAGGCCAAAGCCGAACATGAGGAAAAGGGTAATGATGATGTTGATGATCTTAAAAGTGCCGTAACTTTTCTTTGTCGTAGCAACAGCAGCGTTTCCCATCGGTATACATCCTTCCATAAAATTTGGCGTTCCCTGGCAGCCGGAAACCAAAAAAACAGGGAATGGGTATCAGAAATACCGCGCGCTCCCGCCGGCCGAAGGAACCTGTGAAAGAGAGCTCCATACCCGGCCTGCGTCCAATTTTATGGGGTTGTCCGACTATTTGCGCCGCATTTTTGGAAAAAAACAACCATGTTTCAGGCACATTGTAAATTGGCCGGGGCCACAAAGCAAGGAAATTGGGTATCGAAAAATTCGTTAGGGGATAGCACGTTTCAAACTTTGACAAATGCCTTCGATTCCCTAATATGGGATGTGTGAAAGAGAGCTCCAAAGTCCGGCATGGTAAATAGGAACGGCTCGGCACGCGGGGAGAGAAAGGGTCCCGGCGGGCGGGCGAAAGGAAGCAATGTGCGTCAGAAAGGAAACGAGAAATGTACGGTTGGAGAGCGAAAATTGGGCTGATCACTCCCATGAGTGAGAATGCCGAACACGCATTTCACATCTATGCACCGGAGGGTGTATCTTTCAGCTCCCTAAAGATCAATTTTCCGGGCCCCACACCGGAGGGCCTGATCTATCTGACGGATCAGCTGGAGGAGACGGCCGCCATGTACAAGGGGCGGAAGCTGGAGCTGGTGGTGTTTGGCTGCACGTCCGGCAGCTGCATCAAGGGCTACGGCTGGGACAAGGAGTGCACCGACCGCATTGAAAGAGCCTGCGGCATCCCCGGCCTGACCACCAGCACGGCGGTTCTGGAAGGGCTGCGCGCCCTGGGTACAAAGAAAGTGGCGGTTCTCACGCCCTACCCGGAGGCGACCAACGAGGCGGAAAAGAAGTTCCTGGAGGACAATGGGTTTGAGGTAACCAATATCGTCGGCATGGACATGAGCCAGTTTGCCAAGGCGGGACTTACCTTTGAGGACGCGGACGAGTATTTCCTGTACCAGCACTCCATCCGCATGGACCTGAAGGGAGCGGACACGTTTTTCCTGAGCTGCATGGGGCTGACGACCATGGAGATCATCGACGCGTTGGAGACGTATATGGAGATTCCTGTGGTGACCAGCCATCAGGCTACGCTGTGGGCGGCCCTGCGCCATTGCCGCATCGGCACGAAGATGCCCCGGCTGGGCAAGCTGTTCACTCTGTAAACTTGAAACGGAAAGGGCTGATAACATGTATAGCTGGCGAGCAAGAATCGGCGTGATTGCGCCCCTGGACGACCAGGTGGAATACGCCTTCAACAAATATGCGCCGGAGGGCGTTGCATTCAACTGCACCCGGCTTTATTTTCCCGGCCCCACGCCGGAGGGGCTGATCTTCCTATCCGATCAGCTGGAGGAGACGGCGAAGATGTACCGCAAGCAGCACCATGACGTGGTGCTGTTCGGCTGCACGTCCGGCAGCTGCATCAAGGGATTCGGCTTTGACAAGGAATGCATTGAGCGCATCGAGCGGGCCTGCGGCTGGAAGGGCTTGACCACCAGCACGGCGGTGCTGGAGGCGTACCAGGCCCTGGGCCTGAAGAAAACCGTGGTAATGACGCCCTACCCGGAGGAGACCAACGAAGCGGAGAAGAAGTTCCTGGAGGACAACGGGCTGGAGGTCACCTCCATCACCGGCATCGGCTTCAACCGGGACGGGGACTTCGGCCATCCCAGCAAGCGGCACCTATACCGCAACGCCATGAAGCTGAAGACCGAGGGAGCGGAGGTGTTCTTCCTGAGCTGCATGGGCCTGGCCACCATGGAACTGGTGCAGATGCTGGAGGAGGACCTGGGCATGCCGGTGATCACCAGCCACCAGGCCAGCCTGTGGGCCTGCCTGCGCCATGCGGGCATCAAGGACAAGCTCCCCGGGCTTGGAAAACTGTTTACCATCTGATCCTTTGCGGCACGATTAGCGGAAGATAACAGTAAGGAGGATTCAATATGGGTTTCAACTATCACGGTATTACCACGGACATGACCAAGCAGCTGTGCCACTTTGTTAAGGAGCTCAAGTACGAGGACATCCCCCCGGCGGTCATTGAGCGGGCCAAAATGAACGTGATGCACACGGTAGGCGTCTGCCTGTGCAGCTCCGAGCTGCAGCAGATCAAAGACGCCATCGCCATTGCCAAGGAGATGTCTCCCGGGGCGGACGGCGTGGCGACGCTGTGGGCGGACGGCAAGAAGGTCAGCTGGGAAGCGGCGGCTTTTGTGGCGGGCACCATGGGCGACATGCTGGACTGGGAGGACTGCTCCGTGACGGGCCACCCCTCGGCCGGCGTAATCACCTCCGCCGTAGTGGCCGGTGAGGCGCTGAAGAAGAGCGGCAAAGAGATCCTGACGGCCATTGTGGCCGGCTACGAGGTCTACCAGCGGGTGGCTCTGGCCGGGCGCAGCAACATCGTCAGCTACAACATCTTTGGAAACCTCACCGTGCTCATGAAGCTGCTGGACCTGTCGGAGGAAAAGATGAACCAGGCCTTCGGTATCGGCACGGCCTGCGCCATCATCTCTGCCAACGTCCACGAGGCCACCATGTCCGACTCGCTGAACTACCTGTACGGGTACAAGAACGAGACCACCGTGACCATGATCAAGACCGCGCTGCTGGGCATCGAAAACATGGAGGATGCCTTTGACGATCCCACGGCGTATCTGGCCCACATGGCCTACCAGGAGCCGCAGTGGCTTACCAAGGAGCTGGGCGAGACGTGGCTTATGATGAACATGATCCTCATTAAGCACTGGCCCGCGAACGTCTTTGTGCAGACCTACGCCGAGCTGGCCGCCCGGCTGGTCACCAAGTATAAGTACAACCCGGACGATGTGGAGGAGATCATCATCCGGCCCTCCGTGGCTTTCCGCCACTGGTATTCCGACAAGGGGTATGAGTCCGTCACCCAGGCACAGTTCTCCATCCCCTACTGCACCGCCTGCGCCATGTACCATCCGGAGCCCGGCGCGCTGTGGTACCAGCCTGAGACCATGAAAGACCCCAAGATCATCGCCCTGATGATGAAGGTCAAGGCGGACGGCTTTGTGGACATGAAGGGCCTGAAATTTATCAAGGACCTGATCGACGGCAAGCATCCCGAGAAGTTTATGATCGTGCGTTTGAAGGACGGCACGGAATACGTGGAGAGCGCCTTCACCCACCCCGGTCACCCCAACTACATGCTTACCCGGGACGAGTTCAAGGACCGGTTCCGTCTGGAGACCAAATATGTCCTCACCCCGGAGAAGACCGAGGGCGCCATCGAGTGCATCTGCCACCTGGAGGATTGCCAGGACGTTTCGGTTCTGCCGCAGTTCTTCTATTGATTCCCGTTGCGTTTGCAGCCGACACGATCATTTACCACATCATGAAGTAGGAGGTACAGTATGCGCTACAATCGTTTCCATAAAGACAATAATTTTCTCACACCTACTACCTATACTCAGGAGCTCAGCGAATACGCCGTCAATCTGAAATACGAGGACATCCCCGCAGAGGTCATCGAGCGGGCGAAGATGATCATGCTCCAGACCATCGGCGTGACCCTGGCGGCCCGGAACACCGCCATCGCCGGCAAGGTGCTGGAGATGGCCCGGGAGGCCAACGGCGGCGAGGGCGGCCCCACCACGGTGTGGGGCAGCGGGGACAAGCTGGCAGCGGTGAACTCCGCGCTGGCCCTGGGCACCCTGTCCGACTCCCTGGACTGGGAGGACTGCTCCTGGACGGGACACCCCTCCGCCGGCATCATCCCCTGCGCCTGGCTGGCGGCGGAGGAGAAGCACAAAAGCGGCAAGGACCTGCTGACTGCCATTGTGGCCGGCTACGAGGTGTATCAGCGTATCGCCATGGCGGTGCAGCCGTCGGACGAGCGCTGGAAGACCAAGGGCTGGGGCCTGACCAGCTGGCAGATCTTCGGCGCCATCGTCCCCATTGCCAAGCTGTACGGGCTTGACGCCCGGAAGGTCAACCAGGCCACCGGCGTGGGCTGCGAGAGCAGCACCCTGCCCACGGCCTACCACGCCACCACCATGTCCGATTTCTACCACTACGAGCACGGCTACCGGGCCCGGGACGGCTTCATGATTGCCAAGAGCGTGGAGAAGGGCATCCACAACCAGTTAGATGCCCTGGACGAGCCCCGGTGCTACACCGGTGTGATCTGCGATGACGCGGATCTGAGCTGGCTGACCCGGGATCTGGGCAAGTGGTATCTGACCATGGAGACCCTGATGAAGCATTGGCCGGCCAACATGTGGGTACAGACCTCTGCGGAGATCGTGTACAACCTGTACAAGGAGCACGGCTTCACGCCCGAGGATGTGGAAGAGATCATCGTGGACCCGCCGGTGGCCCAGCGTATGTGGGCGCCGGACGAGGGCTTCACCTCGGTGACCCACGCCCAGTTCTCCGTTCCCTTTGTGGTGGCTGCCATGCTCTACGACCCCCATCCCGGCGCTCAGTGGTTCACCCCGGAGAATATGAAGAATCCCAAGGTCATCGCCCTTGCCAAGCGGGTAAAAGGCGGACCGTCCCCCACGGATTCTCCGCTGACCGGGTTCAAACAGTTCCGTCAGGGCACCTATCCCATGAAGACCATTACCATCCGGCTCAAGGACGGGCGGGAATTTGTGGGCAAGATGGATTGCCATCCCGGCCATCCCTCCAACATGATGACCCGGGAGCAGTTCGTGGAGCGCTTCCGCGTCCAGGCGGCCCCTGTCCTGCAGGGCGAAAAGTTGGAGAAGGCCATCGAAGTGTTGTGCAACATCGAAAACTGCCAGGATATTGCCCAGCTGGGCGATCTTCTGTGCTGATCATGCCAACGGGCGGCCTGCCGGCCGGCAGCCGCATGCATTAGGAACGCACCCTGGGGATACGGGGCCCAAAGCTCCGCATCCCCGGGGCTTGCCGGGTGTATAGGAACCCGGCGGCGGCGACGGAAACGGCAGCTTTTCCCTGGGGCCGGCGAGTATGGGGGACGGATTCCCAGGAGACTGGAACGCACAGGAGGAACATATGAAGAAACTTGCCATCATTGGCTTTGGCGGCGCCGGGTACTGCGCCGCCGCGGCGGCGCGGGAGTGCGACCCGGATGCACATATCGACGTCTACACAGATACCGATATCGGGCCGTACAACCCCATGCTGACCACGTACTACGTAAAAGGCGCCATTGATTATGACGCACTGTTTCCCTTTGGCTCTCTGGAGGAGATCCAGAAGAAACTGAAGCTGCAAGTGTACCGGGATACCCCGGTAACGGGCCTGATTCCTGCGGAGAAGGCCGTGTGCCTGGCTGACGGGACCAAGCGGGCCTATGACAGCATCCTGGTAAGCACGGGCGCGTCGGCGTTTGTGCCGAAAATCCCCGGCTGGGATCTGCCGGGGGTGTTTAAGATGCGTACGGCGGCAGACGCGGTACACCTAAAGAAGATGCTGGAGGAGGGAAAGATCCGCTCCGGCCTGGTGGTGGGCGCGTCCTGGGTCGGCATCAAGGTTTTGGAAGATCTTGTGGAGCGGGGGATCGACTGCACCCTTATTGACGGAGCGGATTGGTCGTTTTCCATTGCCGTATTCCGGGAGACGGCGGATCGTATCCAGCGGGATTTGGAGAAGAAGGGCATTAAACTGGCCTTTGGACAGATGCTCTCCCATATCGAGCAGGAGCCGGATGGGCGGCTGACTGCCGTAATGAAAAACGGCAACCGGTTTACGGCGGATACCGTGGCCATATGCATCGGTATTCGTCCCAACGTGGGATTCCTGAAAGACAGCGGGATTGCCATGAACCGGGGCGTGCTGGTAGATGAGCATATGCGCACCAGCGCGGAAGGCATCTACGCCGCCGGGGACTGCTGCGAGGCCTATGATATCCAGTCCGGCGAACAGAAGAATATCGGCGTATGGCTCAACGCCCGCAAGCAGGGGGCCGTGGCTGGTGCCAACATGGTGGGTGTAAAGCGGGAATTTGGAGGCAACGCCCTTCTGAACCTGGCCCACTATCTGGACTATGACTTTATCAGCATCGGCGACGTCACGTCCTGCCGCGAGGAGGACGAGGTGTATGAATATGAGGACGAGCGGTATTACTTCCGCGCTGTACGGGGCGGCGGTCGCATCAAATGCATCAATATGATCGGCACAGCGGACAGCAACGGCATCGTCAAGAGCATATTCATCAAGTCCTTTGAAAACAGCGCAGCGGAGCTGGACGTCAGTGCCGTCTGCTATCTGCGGGCAAACGGATTTCCGGAGAGCTTTATCGAGTTTATAGGAGGGAAAATCGTTGACAGAGCTTGAAAAGAAAATCAAGGCAAAGATTCCCGGCGAGGACACGGGGATAGAGATCAAGCGGTCCTTGTGCGCCGTGTGCAGCCCGGGGAATCACTGCGGCCTGGATTGCTATGTGAAAGACGGCAAGCTCCTCAAGGTGGAAGGTACGCTGGAACACCCCTACAACAAAGGCAAGATTTGCACAAAGGGCGCCAGCAACCGTGACTACATCTACCGGAAGGACCGGGTGCGTACGCCCCTGAAGCGGGTAGGCGCCCGGGGGGAGGGGAAATTTGAGCCCATCAGCTGGGACGAGGCGTACCAGATCATCGCAGAGAAACTCAACGCGGTGAAGGAACAGTATTCCCCCCATTCCGTGGCCTTTTTCAGCGGTTTCTGCAAGTGGTACCGGCCCATTCTGCACCGGTTCTGCTATACCTTCGGCTCCGTCAACTTCGGCACGGATGACAGCACCTGCTTCAAATCCACGGATATCTGCCACCACCTGACCACCGGCCGGGGGGGCAACGGGCCCAACCTGCCCAATGCCAACACCTTCCTGGGGTGGAACTACGGCGGGTACTACTCCAACCACCTGGCGGTCCCCGGAGCCCAGGCCCTGAAGGAGCGGGGCGGGAAGATCATCATCATTGATACCCGCTACACACCGGCGGCCAAGAATCTGGCGGATATTTTCCTGCAGATCAATCCCGGCACGGACGGGGCTCTGGCCCTGGGCATGGCAAAGATCATTATTGACAACGGCTGGGCCGATATGGATTATATAGAGAAGTACACCTACGGCTTTGAGCAGTACAAGGAGCTGGTGCAGAAATACCCGCTGGACAAGGTCTGCCAGATCACGGGCCTGAACCCGGACGACGTGTTCGCGGCCACCAAGCTTTTTGCCACCAACGGGCCGGCCGCCATCAACTTCTCCGCCTCCGCCCTGGCCCACCGGACCAACGGGCTGCAGACCAACCGGGCGATCCTGTGCCTGTCCGCCCTTACCGGCAACTACGACCAGCCGGGCGGCAATATTCCCAGCGTGGCCAGCTACCTGCACAAGCGGGGCGGGTTTGACACCCGGGAGATGGAATTCCGGGAGAGCAAGCGCCCCCACGACCAGCTGCGCATCGGCGAGACCCGTTTCCCGCCTTGGGACGAGTACTGTGACGAGTTCCAGGCCATGGACCTGCTCCGGCAGATCGAGGAAGGCACGCCCTATCCGGTCAAGGCCATCGTGGGCTTTGGGTTTAATGCCAAGATGTTCCCGGAGACGGACAAGCTGGTGAAGGCCTTTGACAAGTTGGACTTCTTTGTGGACGCGGATATGTTTATGTCCTACACCACCCGGTTTGCGGATATCGTCCTGCCCTCCTGCTCCTCTCTGGAGCGGGGCGAGATGAAGGCCTACGAGGGCGGATACCTGACGTTTACGAAACCCGCCATCCCACCGCTGTACGAGTCCAAGTCCGACGTGAACATGCTCTGCGAGCTGGCCCGGGTGATGGATCTGGACGACGACCTGCTGAAGGCTGGGTACGAAGCCTGCTGTGACTGGATGATCCAGGACACGGGTCTGACGGTGGCGGATCTGAAGGCTTCCGACCTGCCGGTGAAGGTACCGGGAGCCAAGCCCACGGTACCCGGCGAGTACATCAAAAACGGGTTTAAGACCCGCACCGGCAAGTTTGAGTTTTACTCCACGGCCATTGCCTCCTATGACCCCAAGTACGGCCTGAACCCGCTGCCGGATTACGTGGACCCGCTGGCGGACGAGAACGATCCTGAGACGAAGGCCAACTACCCCTTCCACCTGATCGCCGGCGCCCGGATCCCCAACACGCTCCACTCCCGCCTGCACGAGGTACCCTGGCTGCGGAGCCTGCGGCCCGACCCGCTGGTGGAGATCCATGTGGACGACGCCAAGCGCCTGGGCATTGGGGAAGGAGATAAGGTGGCGCTGAGCAGCCCCCACGGCACCATTCACCTGAAGGCCAAGCTCACCTCCAAGGTGAAGCCGGGCGTGCTGATGATGGCCCACGGCTACACCGAGGCCAACGCGAACGAACTGGTCGGCCGCAACCATCTGGACCCGTATTCCGGCTATCCGGGATTCAAGAGCCTGCGTTGCGCCATCCGGAAGGAGGCTGAATGATGAAATACGTTTTTACCTTTGACCCGAACCGCTGCAGCGCCTGTTCCTCCTGCATGATTGCCTGCACGGATCAGAACGATATTGACCTGGCCGCCGGGGAGAAATGCTACCGGAAGACCTACGATACGGAGATTCCCCTGGACGACGGGAAGGTTTACTGCGCGTACCTGTCCACAGCCTGCATGCACTGTGACGACGCGCCCTGCATCGCGGCCTGTCCGGTGGGGTGCATTTCCAAAGATCCGGACACCGGGTTTACCATTTACGACAACACCAACTGCATCGGCTGCAAGAGCTGCGCTATGGCCTGTCCCTTTGGGGCTCCCCGGTACCGCAAGGAGGACGGGAAGATGGTCAAGTGCGACGGCTGCTATATGCGGGTGAAAAACGGCATGAAACCGGCCTGCGTACGTGCCTGTTCATTCGGCGCGCTGGACTGCGTGCCCGAGGACCAGGTTACGGGCGCTTACAGCGACAAGGCCTGCAACGTGCTGATCAATCAGGCGGGGCTGCGCCGCAAGGCCCACTGAGCAAACCGGCAAAACAACAAGAGGTGAAATGTTCCCCCCGCAACCGGGGGGAACATTGCCAATTATCGGAAAGGAGCTGCTTGCATGGTTCGGGAAGAGGTTTTGTTTCTACGGGAGGACGAGGTCCGGTCGCTGTTGGCTCCGCAGGATGTCATCCAGGCGGCGGAGAGCGTGTTTTACCACATCGGCACCGGGGAGATCACGGTAGGTACCATGGCTCTGATGTTCACCGACGATACGCGGCAGAACAATTTTCATTCCATGCCTGCGGTGCTGCATTTTCAGAACGTAGCGGGTGTAAAGTGGATCAGCACCTACTCCGCCCCGGCGCCGGGCTATCCCTTCAGCCACGGCAACATCATCCTGCTGAGCGACACGGTCACCGGCTCCCCCATTGCGGTGGTGGGCGGGACCGGCATTACGGCCATGCGCACGGCGGGAGGCCACGGGGTGGTGCAGGCCAAGCACCTGGCCAATCCGGACCCGGAGGTGCTCACGGTCATGGGCTGCGGGGCCCAGGCCCAGGCGGGGATCCGTGGGTTTTTGACCCAGTTTCCCACTCTGCGCCAGGTGCGGCTTTACAGCCGCAGCCGCGGTCCCATGGAGGAGGTCCAGAGGGAGCACCGGGACCGGGCGGAGGTGGTCCTGTGCGCCTCCCCGGCGGAGGCGGTACAGGGAAGCAACCTGATCCTTATGGCTTCGGGCGCGCAGACGGCGCTTCTGGAGACTGACATGGTGCGGCCCGGCACCACGGTCATCGGCATCGAAGGGTTCCGGGATATTGAGCCATCCCTTGCCAAACAGGCGGATAAGTGGTATCTTGGATACCGTCGGCCAGACCAGGATATCATCAACAGCCCCCGGCTGAACCCGGGTCACCGGCTGTCTAACGACGACGTGTTCGGGGATATGACGGAGCTTCTCACCGGTAAGGTGCCGGGCCGGCAGAGCGAGGGCGAGATCATTGTCTCCACCCACATGGGCATGGGCGCCCACGATGTCTACTGCGCAAACCTGGCGTACCAGCGGGCGCTGGAGCGAGGCTTGGGCCAGAAGATCCGTTTGGCTTGAGAGGCTCTCCGGGCGTCTGCCGCTCCCTGCCGTAATACGGCAGGGAGCACGGCTCTGGGGCGCCGGAGGGCCGGTGATGGAAAGGAGGAAGGAGAATGGGCGGCATACCGATATTTTCCGTTGTGGCCTATTCCGGGACGGGTAAGACCACCCTGCTGGAAAAACTCATCCCCCTTTTAAAGGAGCGCGGGCTTCGTGTGGCGGTAGTCAAGCACGATGCCCACCGGTTCCAGGTAGACCGGGAGGGCAAGGACAGCTGGCGCCTGACCCGGGCGGGGGCGGACGTGACGGCCATTACCAGCCAGGAGCGGGCGGTGGTGATGGAGAACCGGCCTCTGCCCCTGGAAACCTTCCTGGATCGGATTCGGGACGTGGACGTGATCCTTACCGAAGGGTATAAACACGGCGACTGGCCTAAGATCCTTTTACACCGCCGGGCCACGGGAAAACCTTTGCCCCTGGCGCCGGAGGAGTGCATAGCTGTGCTGACGGACGAGAAGCTGGAGACCTGTACGCCCTGCTATCCCCTGGACGATGTGGAGACCGTGGCGGAGCTGATCTGCTCGCGGCTGCCTTTGTTCGGGCAAGCCGGGGAAGGAGAGACGAAACGTTGCTGACCGTGATACTCACCGGAGGCAAGAGCCGCCGGATGGGCCGGGACAAAGCGCTGCTGGAGATGCAGGGCGGGACCATGTCTCTGGTACTGGCCCGGCGGTATGCGGCTCTGGGGCCGGTGGCCTTTGCGGTGGACGAGCCCGGCCGTTTTGACTGCGGCGGATTCCCGGAATTGGCGGACGCCTACCCGGGCCGGGGACCGTTTAACGGACTCCACTCAGCTTTTACCCGTACGGAGGAGGAATTTGTTTTCCTCACCGCCACAGACATGCCGAACGGGGATCCGGCTCTGGCCGGGCGGCTTTTGGAAGAGATAGGCGACTGCGACGCCTGTACCATCCTGCGGGGGAACGGGTTTGTGGAACCGCTGTTTTCCGTATACCGCCGAAGCTGTGCTCCTCTGGCCAGGGAGTGCCTGGAGACGGGGAAGTACTCCTTGCTGGAGTTGTTCCGCCGCATGAAGGTACGGCAGGTACCGGAAGAGAGCCTGCCGGATTGGGATATGGAATTTGTACTGTGCAATATTAACACGCCCCAGGCCTACCGCCGTTACCGGGAAACCGGTCGCCTGTGACTGCCGGGGGGGAAGGATATGCCATGCTGAAGAGCCCGGATTATATCACAGCCAGAGACCTTCTTTTGGAAAACGTTTGCCCGGTAGGGACCGAGGCGGTGCCCCTGTCCGGATGCGCCGGGCGCGTGCTGGCCCAGGAGCTCCGGGCAGCGGAGAATGTGCCTGCCTTTGACCGCTCCGCCTATGACGGCTACGCCCTGTGCTGGGGAGACGTGCAGGCGGCATCCCGGGAGACCCCGGTGACTCTGGAGATTCTGGAGGAAATTCCTGCCGGCAGCGTACCGGCGGAGGCGGCCCGGTCGGGATGCGCGTTTAAGGTTCTCACCGGAGCACCGGTGCCGCCGGGTACCGACGCGGTGGTTCCCTTTGAGCGGACGGAGTTCACCGGGCGCACAGTGACGGTTTTCAGCCCGGTGAGCCGCTGGGCCAACGTGGTACGGGCCGGGGAGGACGTGCGCGCGGGCCAGCTTTTAGCGGCGGCGGGTACCCGTATTGATCCAGGACTGGCCGGTACGCTGGCGGCTCAGGGGATTACAGGCCCTCTGGTGTTTCGCCGGCCGGTGGTAGGCCTTATCTCCACGGGGGACGAGGTGGTGGAGGCAGAGGCGGAGCTGGCCCCGGGGAAGATCCGCAATTCCAACCGCTACACCCTGGAGGCGGCGCTTCTGGCGGCTGGGCTCCAGCCCCGGTATCTGGGCCTGGCAGGCGACCGGGAAGAGGAGATCCGGGACCGGCTGGAGCAGGGCCTGGCAGACTGCGATGCGGTGATGCTTACCGGAGGCGTCTCCGTTGGGGACTACGACAGGACTCCGGCCGCCATGGAGGCGGCGGGGGCGGAGATGCTAATACGGGGTGTGCGGCTCAAGCCCGGCATGGCCTGCGCCTTTGGGTGCCGGGACGGGAAATTCCTGTTTGCCCTGTCGGGAAACCCGGCCTCGTCCCTTACCTGCTTTTATGCCGTGGCGCTGCCGGCCTTGAAGAAGCTGGCGGGACGCCGGGATCCCGTACCGCAGGAATTCCCAGTGATCTTGGCCGACGGTTTTACCGGCCGGAGCCCGGTCACCCGGCTGCTCCGGGGCCGCTTGGACCTTACCGGCGGCCGGGCGGCAATCCGCCTGCCGGCCAGCCAGGGGAACGTGGTCATCAGCAGCGCCGCCGGATGCAATGTAATGGCCATTGTCCCCGGCGGCAGCGGACCGCTGGCGGCGGGGACGGTGCTGAACGCTTTCTCGCTGGAC
>CALWYY010000091.1 GCA_944385885.1 uncultured Oscillospiraceae bacterium
CGTACCCGGCGGGAGCGCCGTATCCGGCGGGGGCGCCGTATCCGGCGGGGGCGCCGTATCCGGCGGGGGCGCCGTATCCAGCGGGAGCGCCGTATCCGGCGGGGGCGCCGTATCCAGCGGGAGCGCCGTATCCAGCGGGAGCGCCATACCCGGCGGGAGCGCCGTAAAAAACGGCCTCGTAGGATGCCCGGGGGGGAGGGGAGGATAAATCGCTCTGCCCGCCCAGGTTCCGGTAGATCTGCTCAAAGGAGAGCCGGCCGGACGGCGGGGCTTCCTCCTGTTTCGGAGAGGCTGCGGCCGTCTCCGGCGCCGGGGAGGCTTCAGGGGCCGCCGGAGGGGAATAGCCCGCCTGGCCGGTACCAGGCGCCCCCTGCCCGTGCTGGGAGAAGGCTTGGTAAAGCGGCTGGAAGAGGGAGGCCTCCCGGCGGGCCGCCTCCGAAGCCTGGTTCCGGGAAAAGGCGTAGGGATCGTATTCCTCCGGAGGCGGGGCGTCCTGGGCGTAGACGGTGGATTCCCGCCGCCGCAGGATAGCGGGCATTTTGTCCTTCAGGTCCGTCAGCTTCATGGCGTCGCCTCCAGGATCTCCCGGGCCCGCGCCCCGTCGGCGGCAATCTGCCGGGCCAGCTCCTCCGTGGAGGAAAACTGCCGTTCCTCCCGGAGAAAGTCAAAGAATTCCAGGCAGAGGCTACGGCCGTACAGGTTGCCGTCGTACCCCAGGATGTGGCTTTCCACACTCACCGTGTCCTCATGGCTCACGGTGGGGCGGACGCCGATGTTGGTCACGGCGGGAAAGGCCCCCTCCGGTAAAAGAACTCGGGTGGCGTAGACTCCGTGGCGGGGCACCAGGACGCCCGGGGAGAACTGCATGTTCACCGTGGGCGCTCCCAAGTGGCGGCCCAGCCGCTGGCCGCGCCGTACCACGTCCGTGAGAATGTGAGGGTGTCCCATGAACCGCCTGGCCTGCGGCATATCCCCCTGGATCAATAGGGAGCGGATATAGGTGGAGCTGACGGTCACACCATCCAACTGCACCTGGCCGATCACGTCGCAGCCCAGACCATGGGCCCGGCAGTATTCCGCCAGAGTCTCCGCCGTGCCCAGGCCCTTCCAGCCAAAACGGAAGTCGTAGCCCACTACAAAATGGACCGCGCCCAATTCCCGGCATAGTTCCTGGAGAAAGTCCGTCCAGGACATGCGCATGGTCTCTTCCGTAAACCGTATGAACTCCACCCGGTCGATGCCGAACTGCCGCCGGATCAGCAGAGCCCGGTCCGGGGCACTGTTGATCAGCGGCACCGGCTGGCCCAGTACCAGCGTGTCCGGATGGGCGTCAAAAGTGATAACGCCCGGCTCCGCTTTCAGCTCCTCCGCCCGCTGTACCGTGCGCTGGAGAAGGGCTGCGTGTCCCCTATGTACCCCGTCAAAAAAGCCAAGGGCCAGGACGCATTTTCTCTCTGTGTGTCCAGACATCAGCTTACCTCAAAAAAACTCTTAATGGAACGGGCGTGGCCGTCCTGTATCCGGCCTAAGGCCAGAAATTCCCCCGTCCCGGCTATGAACCGGTATTCCCCGTCTTTTGCCCCCCGGGCGGGGAAAGACGCTCCGCAGCGGCACTGCCGTTCCGCCTCCGGGGTCAGAGGGTACGCCGGCAGCTCGGCAAAAAGAGCCTCCACAGGTAAAAGCAGGCTCTCTGCCGTCTCCGGGCGGATGCTCTCCAGGGTGTGGGCATCCTCCACCCGGAACGAACCCACCCCCGTGCGCCGCAGCGCCGCCATGCATCCGCCGCAGCCCAGAGCCTGTCCCAGGTCGTGGCATAGGGTACGGATATAGGTGCCCTTGGAACAGCAGATCCGGAGAATGTGGTCCTGGCCCTCCTGCCGGAGGTATTCCAGCTGGTAAACCGTCACCGGCCGGGCCGGCCGGTCCACCACCTGCCCCCGGCGGGCTACTTCGTAGAGCTTCCGGCCGCCGATCTTTATGGCGCTGTACATGGGCGGGATCTGCCACAGCGGCCCCGTAAACTGGGGGAGGAGCCGGCAGATCTGCTCCTGTGTGGGTAAGACGCCGCTGCGGGCCAGAAGGTTGCCTGTAATATCCTGGGTGTCGGTGACAAGACCCGGCCGGAAGGCGGCGACGTATTCCTTTCGCTCCGCCTCGGCAAAGGCCGCCGCCCGAGTGGCCCGGCCTACCAGCACTACGAGCAGCCCCGTGGCCAGGGGGTCCAGAGTGCCGGCATGGCCGATCCGGCGCTCCCGGAGTATACCGCGGAGTTTGGCCACGGCGTCCTGGCTTGTCCAGTCCTGGGCCTTGTCCAGCAGCAGGATCCCCTTCATGCCCAGACGGCCTCCACGGCCTGCCGGATGGTTTCAGCCGCCTCCGGGCCCGAGAGAGCCAGCTCGCACCCGGCCGCCATCCGATGCCCGCCGCCGCCAAAGCTCCCGCAGACAGCCGAGGCATCCACGCCTCCGTCCGTGCGCAGAGATATTTTGCTCAGGGGCGGGGCGGATGCCAGCTCCCGGACCGTCACCGCCACCCGGTTGCCCTGTACCTGCCCGGCCAGAGAGGCCAGGTCGTCGCAGTCCGCCTCTCCGGCTCCCGACTGGGCCATCATCTCTAACGTGATCACCGCTACGTTCAGCGCCCCGTCCCGATAGGACCGGAGCCCGCTGTATACCAGCCCCTCCAGCTTCAGGCGAGGCCGGCTTTTGGTACGAAAAAGCAGCTTGTTGAGCCCCGCAATATCCGCCCCCGCCTGGGCCAGCCGGCCAGCCGCGTGAAAGGTTTCCGCCGTGGTGTTGGCGTAGCGGAAGCAGCCCGTGTCTGTGGATACCGCCATGTACAGCAGGTCCGCCTGCTCCTTGTCCAGCCCAAGCCCCAGCTCCTCCAGCAGGTCCAGAACCAGCTCCCCGCAGGATGACCGGTAGGTCTGCCGCAGTACGTGCCGGGCAAAGGGCTCGCCTGTGGCGTGGTGGTCCAGCATGAGAAACACGTCCCCCGAAAATCCCCGGGCCAAAATCCGCGCGTCCCCTACGTCCACCGATACCGCCGTGTCCCACTGGTATCCCTCCGGCGCCAGGTACGCCGCCACGAAGGGGACGTAGGTGTCCGTGATCTCCGGGTTATGATAAAGATGCGCCGTTTTTCCCAAACGGCGCAGCCCGCGGCACAGGGCGGCGGCACTGCCTAACGTGTCGCCGTCCGGCCGGGTGTGTGTTACAATCAGATACCGGTCCCGCTCCCGGAGAAGGCGGGCGCATTCCCTTAAGTCCATCTCAGCCCTCCTGCTGCCCCTCGTCGGATATGTCCAGCTCCTGGATCGCACGGCTGATCCGTGCCCCCTGTTCTATGGAGTGGTCCAGGTAAAATTGCAGCTCCGGCGTGTACCGCAGGGACAGGGCAGACCCCAGCTCCCGCCGCAGCCAGCCGGCGCAGGATTTCAGACCTTTCCGGAATTCCTTCTCGTCTACCGGCCCCAGGATGCTTAAATAAACCCGGCAGTAACGCAGGTCCCCCGTGGTGTCCACCCGGACCACGCTCAGAAGATCCCCCTGATGGATCCGGGGATCCTTTACGTTCCGCAGCAGGGCGGACAGGCAGCGCTGGATGTCGTCGTTTATCCGGTTGATATTGTTGGATGCCATAGCGTCTCCTTACAGCTGCTCCATCACATAGCACTCGATGATGTCGCCTTCCTTGACATCGTTGAACTTCTCAATCTGCATGCCGCACTCATAGCCGGCGGCCACCTCTTTCACGTCGTCTTTGAACCGGCGCAATGAGGCAAGCTCCCCTTCAAAAATGACAATGTTGTCCCGGTTTACCCGTACGCTGCAGTTGCGCTGGATCTTCCCGTCCTGCACGTAGCAGCCGCAGATGGTGCCCACCTTGGATACCCGGAAGGTCTGGCGCACCTCCGCGTGGCCGATGACGGCCTCCCGGTATTTCGGGGCCAGCATGCCTTTCATGGCCGCCTCCACGTCGTTGATGCAGTCGTAAATGACCCGGTACATCCGCAGCTCTACCTTGGACCGTTCCGCGCTGTCCCGGGCGGCGCTGTCCGGCCGGACGTTGAAGCCGACAATCACCGCGCCGCTGGTGGAGGCCAGCATCACGTCGGATTCGTTGATGGCGCCCACCCCCGCATGGATGACCTTTACCCGGACCTCCTCGTTGGACAGCTTCTCCAGAGAGGTCTTTACCGCCTCCGCACTGCCCTGGACGTCCGCTTTGACGATGATGTTAAAGTCTTTCAGCTCGCCCTCCTGGATCCGGGCGAACAGGTCCTCCAGAGAGACCTTCTTGGCCCCGCCCATAGCAGCGGCGCTGCGCTGCTGGGCCAGCCGTTCCTCGGCCAGGGTCCGGGCCATGCGCTCGTCCGCCACGGCGTTGAAAATGTCCCCCGCGGAGGGTACGTCGGACATGCCGGCAATCTCTACCGGTACCGAGGGCCCCGCTTCCGTGATCCGTTCCCCCCGGTCGTTGGTCATTACCCGCACGCGGCCCACCGCCGTGCCCGCAATGATGATGTCCCCGGTATGCAAAGTGCCGTTTTGTACCAGCACCGTCATAATGGGACCCCGGCCCTTGTCCAGCCGGGCCTCCACCACCGTGCCCCGGGCCGGCCGGTTGGGGTTGGCCTTCAGTTCCATAATCTCCGCCTGAAGCACCAGGTTTTCCAGCAGGTTGTCAATCCCTATGCCCGTCTTTGCCGAGATGGGGCATACAATGGTGTCGCCGCCCCATTCCTCCGGTACCAGGTCGTATTTCGTCAGGTCCTGCTTGATCCGGTCCGGGTTGGCTCCCTGCAGGTCCATCTTGTTTACCGCCACTACAATGGGCGTCTTGGCCGCCTTGGCGTGGTTGATGGATTCAATGGTCTGGGGCATGATGCCGTCGTCCGCCGCCACTACCAGGATCGCAATGTCCGTTACCATGGCCCCGCGGGCCCGCATGGTGGTGAATGCCTCGTGGCCCGGCGTGTCCAGGAAGGTCACGGGGCTGCCGTTGACCATTACCCGGTAGGCGCCGATGTGCTGGGTAATCCCGCCGGCCTCTCCCGCCACCACATTGGCGCTGCGGATCCGGTCCAGCAGGGAGGTCTTGCCGTGGTCCACGTGGCCCATGACCACCACCACCGGAGCCCGGGGTTCCAGCTCTTCGGCCGTGTCTGCGTGGTCGTCGATCAGCCGGTCCTCCACCGAGACAACCACTTCCCGCTCCACCTTGCAGCCCAGCTCCATGGCCACCAGCGCCGCGGTGTCGTAATCGATCACGTCGGAGATAGAGGCAAACACACCCATCTTGACCAGCTGCCGGGTGACCTCCACCGCCGTCTTCTTCATTCGGGCCGCCAGCTCGCCCACGTTGATCTCGTCGGGAATGCTCACCTTCAGCTGCTGCTTTTTGGCAATCTCCAGCTGGAGACGCTGCATCTTATCCCGCTCCTCCTGCCGGCGCTTGGCGCTGGCCACCTGCTGCTGGCGCTGCTTGTTTTTACTGGGGATCTTCTCCTTGCCCCGGCGCTGCAGGTTCTGCGCCCGGTCTCCGGCCAGCTTGTCGAATTTCTCGTCGTATTTGGACAGGTTCGCCCCGGCGGACCCGCGGGTGTCCACTACCCGCTTTTCTACCACCGGCCGGGGCTTGGGAGCCGCCGGGACCTTCGCCGCCGGCTGCTGGGCCGCCGCCGGAACCTTTGTCTCCGGACGCGCAGCCTGGCCGGGCTCTTCCTTTTCCGGAACGGGCTTCGCCTCCTCTTTGGCCGGCGGCGCCGGCGGGGGAGCAAATATTTCCTCCAGACTCTTGACCTGGTTGCGCTGGGTCAGGTACTCAAAAATAATGTCCAGCTCGCCGGTCTCCAGAACCTGCATGTGGTTCTTGGGCGCGGCGATATAGTCTGTCAGGATCTGCCCGATCACCTTGGAGGTCGTTCCGAAATCCCGGGCTACCTCGTGAATCCTATATTTGAAATCAACTGCCATACTTCTTTCCTCCTTTTCCGGCTGCTGCGTGCTTTCGCGGGGCGGCTTTCCGCCGCCGGGCCTTCTCCTCCCGGGCGGCCAGAAGCTCCGCCGTCTCCCGCCAGGCCGGGTCTGTTTCCGCCATGGCCCCCGCAAAGCGGCTGGCCAGGCCCAGATCCGTAAAGCACAGCATGGCACAGCCCGCCTTTCCCATGCACTCCGACAGCTCCTCCTTCGTCCCCGGAACCCTGGCCAGAGGCGCCCGCCGGC
>CALWYY010000092.1 GCA_944385885.1 uncultured Oscillospiraceae bacterium
GGCGTGCTCACGGGCGCCTCCGGCGTGCTCTCCGGCGCGCTCACGGGCACCTCCGGCGTGCTCGCCCCGTCTTCCGCAAACACCTGCATCGGAAGCAGGCTCATCACCAGTACCAGGCTCAGTACCAGGCTCAGTGTCCGTTTCCATGTTTTCCGTTCCATCCTGTTTCCCTCCATTTTTTCCTTCGGGATTTTTTCCGGGCGGGTCCTCCCCGCTTTATCCGCTTCCTTTGCCGGCCCTTATTCCGCCAGCGCCTCGTTCAGGATCAGAAGAAACTCCAGCGCGCTTCGGAACGTCGCCGCCGTCCGGTTCTCCTGCCATGTTATCCGCCCCTGCCAGCTGCTGCCCTCCCGGAATAGTATCTCTATCCGGAATGTGCCTGCCTTTCCCGGCCGCCCTGCCAGTGGCCCCGTCTCCCAGCTTGTTTCCATCCCTGGACACCCTTCCGTGTCCAGTATCTCCTCCATCCCAAGGAGCAGAGACATCACGCCCCGGATCGCCTTCCCTCCCGCCTGCCGGCGGTGGTACAGCCGCCCTTCCAGTATCCCCGATTCGTAGCTGTCCGCGCTCAATACAAACTCGCGTCCCCCTATCGGCTCCTGCTCCGGTGCGCGCATCCCCTCACCCCCTCCGTTGCCTCATTCGTACAGTCTCCTCTGTTCTACCCCCATTATAAAGCCCCCGCTCCGTTTTTCCTCCGTTTTCCCCTAGCTCGTGAAAAGTTACAAAAAACCACACCATGGGGATGCTGCGTTCCCTCCCTCCAAAATATAGTGTATTATGGTTTCCTCTCTCCCATGAGCCGTCTCCCCAAGACATAAAAAAAGCGCCCCTTTCGGGGCGCTTTGGATCCGGGCTGGTTGGTTCTTACAGGCTGGCCTTTGCCTTTTCGCACAGGGCGGTGAAAGCAGCCGCGTCGTGAATCGCCATCTCGGAAAGCATTTTCCGGTTCATGTCGATCCCCGCCTTTTTCAGGCCATGCATAAAGGTAGAGTAATTCATACCGTTGAGCTTGCACCCGGCGCTGATACGGGTGATCCACAGCTGGCGGAAGTCGCGCTTTTTGCGCTTGCGGCCCACGTACGCGTAACGGCCGGACTTCATCAGCTGCTGATTGGCCATTTTATAGTGACGGGACTTGGCGCCCCAGTAGCCCTTGGCAAGACCCAGTTTCTTGTTTCTTCTCTTGCGCGTCATCATCGCGCCTTTAACTCTGGCCATCGTTCAGTCCTCCTTATTTATACGGGATCATGCGCTTGATCGCGGGCTCGTTGGTGCTGTCCGCGTAGGTGCCCTGACGAAGGCCTCTCTTGCGCTTGGTGGTTTTGCCATGCCCGTTGAGAAGGTGGCTCTTAAAGGCATGGGCGCGTTTGACCTTGCCGGTCTTGGTGAGATTGAATCTCTTCTTCGCGCCGCTGTGAGACTTGAGTTTCGGCATGTCGAATATCTCCTTTACTTTTTGTTTGCCTGCCTGTCCGGGGATTTGGGAGAAAGGAATATGGACATATTGCGTCCTTCCAGCTTCGGATTCTTGTCCAGGGTGGCAAAGTCGGTGCACTGCTCTGCAAACTTGACCAACAACTCCTCGCCGATATTGGTATGGGCCATCTCCCGCCCGCGGAAACGCACGGTAACCTTCAGCCGGTCTCCCTCCTGAAGGAACTTCAGCCCGTTCTTCAGCTTGGTGTTGAAATCGTTCTTGCCGATGCCCGGGGACATTCGGATCTCTTTTACCTCAATGATCCGCTGGTTCTTACGGGCTTCCTTTTCCTTCTTGGCCTGCTCAAAGCGGTACTTCCCGTAATCCATGATCCGGCACACAGGCGGCTTTGCCTGGGGTGAGATCAGCACAAGGTCCATATCCCGCTGATACGCGACCTCCAATGCCTGGGCACTGGACATCACGCCCAGCTGCTCGCCCGTCTCGCTGATGAGGCGAACCTCGGCTTCCTGAATGTCTTCGTTAAGAACGTGAGTCTGGTTAGCGATCGTCAAACACCTCCAAAAAATCGCCGTCCGGCAGCCGCGCCGGCTTCCCCGGAAGCAAAAAAGCGGATACGCAGCCGTATCCGCACCTTGAAAAGCCCCCCGGAGGGCCTGCCCTTCATTGAACCGCGGCGCGCCGCTGGCGGCCGGGTGAGGTCGGATACGAACCAACCTGCTTCCTTTTCATCCGTCGGGATTATAGCAGAGCATTGTGCCGTTGTCAAGAAAATTTTCCCTACCTTTAATTAAGAAGGCTGTGTTAGCCCTGTGCGTTGATTGGTATAGTTACCGATAATTTACGGCGTTTCTTCCCACACACCCGTTTCTATATTCTTTTGCAGAACAAGTTCATACCCGCCATCGGCACGATTGAAGTAAATCTCACGATCATCTTCATCGACTTCTAACACAAACTCGTTTTTAGCCCCAAATGTACTGTTAAGTCCGCCAAATGTTGAGTAAAAAGTCAGATAGTGTGATTTCACACCACCACCATTATTCTTATAACCTCTAATATACCCCATAGAGGATGCGACCGAAGTCTTCAGAGTGATCTCTGTTCCATCCTCTGAAACAGAATATTCTGTTAAAATTACATCTGTCCGTTTACAAAATCCAGTTCCAACCAAAAAAGATACGGTTAGTATACCTATGGCTGCTACTATGCTTATCGCGATTAATTTCTTATTTTTCATATCAAATAGCTCCTATTATTTAAAATGGTTTAGTTTTCTAACATCATTTCTTGTCAAGGCTATCATACTTAAAATACCGTCCTTTTTCAAGGACTTGCCTTGTACGCTGCGGTTGGCACCTTTGTTTCTTTCAGGCCAGCTAAGCCAATACATGCAATTGCCTATATACATGGCAGCAACACCATACTTCCGTTTCATCCACAACTTCAGCTTGGCATGGAGTGTATTGATGTGGCTGGTATGGTAAATCCATTTCTTGTGCTTGCCCCGTTCAATCTGAACATGGTCAGCAGGAATATTCCTGGCAAAAGAACACTCACGGCTAACAGAGCCTTAGAGAACATAAAAAAGCGGCCCCGCCTTCGCAGGGCCGCCCGTGGGCGCCGGATTGCTTAAATCCCCTCGTCCGCCACGTCGCGTTGACGGAACAGCAGGGAAATGCACCAGATGGCCGCCAGGCCCACCAGGGTATATACTACCCGGCTGACGGTGGAGGTCTGTCCGCCGAAAAGATACGCCACCAGGTCAAAGCGGAACAGCCCCACACAGCCCCAGTTCAGCCCGCCGATAATGGCAAGCACCAGGGCGATTCTGTCCATAATCACGAGTACTCGCTCCTTTGCTCTTTCTGCGCGGAGACCTTAGCCTGCCGCGGCCATCATAGCATAACCCGGAAAAAGTTTTTTTATACCATCGACAAAAGCAGTGCCTCTTCGACGCCGTTCGCTCTTTACAAATGGGAGGACAAGGGGTATTCTTACCATGCAGCTTATCCAATTGGTCATGGCAAATCCCATCTGCGATGACCCGCGAAGCTCATATCTTTATCCCACAACCCTGTTTTTCCGCGGGATCTGCGATCCCGCGGCCTTTTTTTCTTTGCGGAACCAAACAAAACGAAACCGCGCCGCACTCTGCAAGCAGGGTGCGGCGCGTATGCATGGGGAGCTTTTACGCCTCCCGGATCTCCGCCGAGGGGGCCTCCGGCTCTCCCAGCCAATAGTTGGGGTTGGCCGTCAGTATCACGGTGCGCAGCTGCGTCTCCTGATAGATGTATTCCCCGGCTCCCATGGACTGGCCGTTTTTCGCCCGGACCTCGCTCAAATCCCCCTTGGGGAAGCCAAAGCTGTCCGCCGCGTAGTCGTACTGGGCTGGATCCCCGTATACGTGCAGCGGCGCCACGTATATGTCGCACAGGGTTTCCAGAGTGGCCTCGTCGCAGTACTCCAGCGTCACCGTCACCGTCCGGCTGTCCTCCTTGCGGATGCCTTCGATGTTGTTCACCGCCCCTTTCCAGTCAGGGTCCAGGGCCGCCCAGGACCGGATCAGGGCGTTCTGGGCATTCTCCAGCATGTTAGGCCGGTCGTAGCCCTCCACGCTCCAATACCGTTCCGCGTCCCCTTCATAGGCCGCGCTCATCTCCTCGTAGAACTCCTCCACGGTGGGAAACTGGTTTTTCATATCCCACACCGCACCAGTCACCGTCCCGGTGAGCGTCCCGTCCGTCCCCAGGGTGCCGTAGCCCGTATCCACCATGGCAAACATTACCTGCAGCCCGGCGTCCTGCAGCACCTCATCCCGGGTGTACCCGGTCTTCATCTCGATGGACGTACTGTAATTGGCCAGGCAGTAGTCCACGATGGCCTGGGCGTCCTGCTTCCACGCCTGGATGATGGCGCTGCGGATCTCCTCCGCCCGCTGGGTGTCGTACTCATCCAGAGCCTCCTGGGCCTTCTTAACGTTGGTATCATATGGGAGGTTGTCCTCCGATACCCCGTTCTCCCGGGCGGCGTCCTGGGCCTGTTGCAGGGCCTCCTGTAAGTCCAGCTCGTACCGGCCGCCGTTATAAGTCTCGTCAAAGATCGTTATATACTTGGCGTACATGTCCGAGTCCATGCCGTTCCAGTAGGTGGACAGCCCGCGTACCGGCAGCGTGCGCAGCTGGTACGGTCCATCATAGTCCCCGTCCAGCAGCACATAATAGGTAAATATCAGATCGTCCGCCGTCAGCTCCGCCCCGTCGGCAAAGAAAATACCGTCTCGCAGCCGGATCGTCACCGTCACGCTCCCGTCCTCGTTGCCCGATCGGCTGATCTCCGACGGGCTCTGGCTGCCCTCGTGAGCCAGCAGGGACAACTGGGTCAGTTCCGCCACCTGCCGGTCCCCGTCCGTCTCCGCCCAAAACGGGGAGAGAATCCCCCCCAGTTCCTGGCACGTCAGCGCCAGAGGTTCTACCTCCACCGTCTCCTCCATCTGGGAGGGGAACAGGAAATTGGCATCCGGCGTAGGCGCCTCCGTGGGCGCCACCACCGCCATAATATCGTCCACCGTCAGCTTTCCGCAGCCGGTCAGGGCCAGGACCAGCCCCGCGATTCCCACGGCGGCGGAAAGAGTCCGAAACCATTTTCTCATGCTTTCAGCTCCTTTCAGCGCCCGATACTTTATCATATCGCCGCTATCCTGTCAAATGGCCCGCTGGTTACAAAAAGTTTTATGTCAACTTTCGTTTGAATCCGCACCCCGCACTGCCTATACTGAAACCATCCTACCGCCGGGGGAGGCCAGCCAATTGGGAGCCTGGAAAGAAAGAGAACGCACCGTGTGGAGCTGCCGGCTCTGCGCACTGCCGGAGGAGGATGAGGCGGCCGGGCTGGAGGAGGAGCTCCGGGCCCGCCGGCTGGGGTTTGTGGAGGATGCCAGAGCCCTGCGCCAGTATATCCAGGCCACGGGCTGCAGCCAAGAGGAATGTGCCCGCCGGCTGGGTCGCACCCAGCCGGCGGTCGCCAACCGCCTGCGTCTTCTGCGCCTGCCGGAGGACATCCTGGCCAAGCTCTCCGGCGGCGCCCTTACGGAACGCCATGGCCGCGCCCTGCTCCGTCTGGAGTCGGAGGCCCTGCAGCGGCTGGCCCTGGACCGGTTCCTCCGGGACGGGATGTCCGTGGCGGAGGCAGAGAGCTACGTGGACCGCCTGGCCGCCCCGCGGAATACGCCGCGCTGTGCCGCCTTGAAAGACGCCGGCATCTTCCTGCAGTCCCTCCAGCGGGATCTGGAGACCTTGCGCCGGTACGGTATCCGGGTGCGGGAGGAGCGCCGGGAAACGGACACGGAACTGGTCCTCATTGTGCATATTGAAAAGCGGGACTGCGAGGGCGGCGGCGCGGTCGCCCTCTGAGGCCCCGTTTCTCCGCGGCGCCTCAAAAACCAGGGTTTTTCCAAAATTTCCGCTTTACAAAGCGTATAGCCTATGCTAATATATAAAAGCTTGTGACCGCCGCGCTCAGTCCTCGGCCTCCTTTCAGCCCGGACTTGGCCGTGCGGAATAAAAAAACCGAAAGGAACTTTGCCATGATTACCAAAGAGCAGAAGAGCGTCGTCATCGATGCCAACAAGACCCATGAGAACGATACCGGTTCTCCGGAAGTCCAGATCGCCATTCTCTCCGAGCGTATCAGCCAGCTGACCGCCCACCTTAAGCAGCACCCCAAGGACGATCACAGCCGTCTGGGGATGTACAAGATGGTGGGCAAGCGCCGCCGCCTGCTGGAGTATCTGGCGAAGAAGGACATCGAGCGCTATCGTGCGATCATTGCGAAACTGGGTATCCGCAAGTAATCTCCTGCGGAACCACTGCCGAGGGTTATGAAGGTGTGACGGAGGGACAAGTGAATCGGTCCCTCCGTTTTTTTGAGTGTTTACCAGCTTGTGTGATACGACGAGACGAAAAGGAGTACGAAAGAATGATCATCCGACACAAAGAATTCCCCAACTACCGGCGCTATGAAATGGACTACTGCGGCCGCCCCTTCTTCATGGAGGTGGGCAAGATGGCCGAGCTGTGCAACGCCTCCGTTCTGGTGGGGTACGGCGAGACCCGGGTACTGGTGGCGGTCACCGCCTCCGCCCGGCCCAAGGACGGCATCGACTATTTCCCTCTGGCCGTGGACTTCAATGAGAAGCTTTACGCCGTGGGCCGCGTCCCCGGCAGCTTTAACCGCCGGGAGGGCCGTCCCTCCCTGCCCGCCGTGCTGGCCGGCCGGCTTATCGACCGCCCCATGCGTCCCCTGTTCCCCTCCGATCTGCGCAACGACGTGGTCATCGCCTGCGAGGTGCTGGCTGTGGATCGGGACTGCCCGGTGGAGATCACGGCCATGATCGGTGCCTCCGCCGCCGTGTCCATCTCCGACATTCCCTTCAACGGGCCCATCGCCGGTATCGTCCTGGGCTGGGACGGGGAACGGTACCTGTTTAACCCCACCAAGGAAGAGCGGGAACGCAACCGCATGACCACCACCATTGCCGCCACCCACAAGAAAATCGTCATGATCGAGTCCGAGGCCGACCAGGTGCCGGACGAGGTCATGTATGAGGGTATTGTCCAGGCCCACGAAAAGCTCCAGCCCATGCTGGACCTGATCGACCGCATGGTGGCCGAGATCGGCAAGCCCAAGTTCTCCTATGAGCATGCCGCCTTCGACGAGGAGCTGTTCCAGAAGCTGGTGGACAACGAGTTTACCGGTATGGAATACTGCATGGATACCGACGACAAGAACGTCCGGGAGGCGCGGGTGAACCAGTGGGTCACCGACATGCAGGCCAAATACGAGGCCGATCACCCGGATATGATGCAGTACATGGACGAGATCCTCTACAAGCTGCAGAAAAAGGTTGCTAAGAAATGGCTCCTGGCCGGCAAGCGGGTGGACGGCCGGGCCATGAATGAAATCCGGCCTCTGGCCGCAGAGGTGGGCGTACTTCCCGTGGTCCACGGTTCCGGCCTTTTCACCCGGGGTCAGACCCAGGTGCTCTCCATCGCCACCCTCAACACCCTCTCCGCCGCCCAGAAGCTGGATACCATTTGGGAGGAGACGGAAAAGCGGTTCATGCACCACTATAACATGCCCTCCTACTCCACCGGCGAAGCCCGGGCCGCCCGGAGCACCGGCCGGCGGGAGCAGGGCCACGGGGCCTTGGTGGAAAAAGCCCTGCAGTGCGTCATCCCCCCGGTAGAGGAGTTCCCCTACACCATCCGGGTGGTCAGCGAGGTCCTCTCTTCCAACGGCTCCACCTCCCAGGGCTCCATCTGCGGCACAACGCTGGCCCTGATGGATGCGGGTGTGCCGCTGAAGGCTCCCGTAGCGGGCATCAGCTGCGGGCTGATTCAGGACGGGGACGATTTCACCACCTTTATCGACATCCAGGGCGTGGAGGATTTCCACGGCGAGATGGACTTTAAGGTAGCCGGCACAAAGCAGGGCATCACCGCCATCCAGATGGATCTGAAAAACGACGGCCTGAAGCACGAGATCGTCAAGGAGGCCTTTGCCATCACCCGGGAGGCCCGGTTCCAGATCCTGGACGAGGTTATGCTCAAAACCATCCCCCAGCCCCGGAAAGAGCTGGCCAAAACCGCTCCCAAGATGATCAACATCAAGATCAACCCCGACAAGATCCGGGAGGTCATCGGTTCCGGCGGCAAGGTCATCCAGAAAATCACCGCCGACACCGGCACAAAAATCGACATCAACGACGACGGCAACATCTACATTGCCTCCGAGGACATTGAAGCCTGCCGGGCCGCCCGGACCATCATTGAGGGCATCGTATTTGAGCCTGAGGTGGGCGCCCTGTACTACGGCAAGGTGGTGCGCATTATCCCCATCGGCGCGTTTGTGGAGCTGGCCCCCGGCAAGGACGGCATGATCCACATTAAGGACCTGGAGTTCAAGCGCACTGAAAAGGTGGAAGACGTGCTGAACATCGGCGACTACACCTGGGTCAAGGTCACCGAGATCGACGACCGGGGCCGGGTGAACCTCAGCCGGAAGGAAGCGCTGAAGGAGCGGGGAGAAGACGGGCCCCGGCCTTCCAAGACCAACGCCTGAGGGGCGCAGCCCCCTATCTTCCGGGCGGGCCTTCCGGCCCGCCCGGTTTTTTAGGCCGGCCTCCCCGTCGCCGGCAGAATACGATTGCGTTTTGGAGCTGCTATGTACGACTACGATACGATCACCCTGCCCAACGGCCTGCGCATCGTGACCCAATCCATGCCCTCCGTCCGCTCCGCGGCCGTGGGCATCTGGGTCGGCGTGGGTTCCCGGTTTGAAACGGCCCGGGAAGCGGGCAGCGCCCACTTTATCGAGCACATGCTTTTCAAAGGCACCACCCGGCACACCGCCGCCCAGCTGGCCGGGGAGATGGACGCCATCGGCGGCCAATGCAACGCCTTTACCACCCGGGACAACACCTGCTTCTATGCCCGCGTGCTGGACACCCATCTGGACCGGGCGGCCGGGATCCTCTCGGAGATGTTCTTTGATTCCCTGTTTCTGGACGAGCATGTCCAAAACGAGCGGGGGGTGATTTTGGAGGAGATCGGCATGTACCTGGACACCCCGGAGGATCTGGTGGTGGAGGAGCTGATGGCCTCCGCCTTCCCCGGGCCCCTGGGCCGGCCGGTCCTGGGCCGGCCAGCGGCCCTGGAATCCATGACCGGCACGGCGCTGCGCGCCTTCAAGGACCGGGAGTACCGGCCGGAGCGAATCGTGGTCTCCCTATGCGGCAGTTTCACCCGGGACAACGTCCGGCGGCTGGAGGAACGTTTTTCCGCTCTGGAGGCCTCCGGCCGGCCCAACCGGCAGCGGCCAGCCTCCTACGTCCCGGCCACGACCCTGCGCCGGCGGAAAACCGAGCAGAACCATTTCTGCCTGGGCTGGCCCGGCCTGGCAGAGGGGGACCCGCGGCGCTTTGCCTGGCAGATCCTCTCTACGGTCCTGGGCGGCGGCCTGTCCTCCCGCCTGTTTCAGTCCGTGCGGGAAAAGCACGGGCTGTGCTACTCCGTCGGTACCTTCACCGCCTCTTACGCGGAGGCAGGTCTTTTTGGGGTCTCCACCGCCGTGAGCCGGGAGGCGGAGAAAAAGGCTCTGGCTCTGATCCGGGAGGAGATCCGGCGGTTTCTGGAGGACGGCCTCGCCCCGGAAGAGCTGGAACGGGCTAGGGACCTGATGAAATCCAACCTGATTATGGCCATGGAATCCACCTCTTCCCGGATGAGCCGCCTGGGCGCCTCGGTGCTCCAGCTGGGCCGCTGCCTGCCCGCCGAGGAGATCCTCCGGCGCTACGACGCCGTCACCGGGGAGGACGTGCTGGCGCTGGCCAGGGACACCCTGGTCCGGGACCGTCTGTCTTTCTCCGCGCTGGGCCGGCTCTCCCCCGGAGAAGAGTATCTGTCCCTGCTCTCCTAAGGGAGCTTCCCTCCGGCACGGGGCAGGCCCCCTTCCATAAACGCAGCGCCCCGCCCGGTTTTCACACCGGGCGGGGCGGTTCATTTTTTCACAAAACGGCTCAGTTTCTGTTCCCGGGGAGCTCTCCGCCGCTCACTCCGCGGCTTCTCCCGCCAGGGACATTCCTTGAAGCTGCTGGCGGATGGTCTCGGGGAGGAAAAACAGCCCCGTTCCCCAGTGACGCCGGAGCCCTGTCCAGGCAGCGGAACAAGCCTGCCGCCCCTGGGTAAAGCCCAGCACGACAGACGGCACATCGTCCATCAGGATCTGGCCCAGCTCATGCACCAGCCGGGCCCGGACGGCGGCGTCCTTCTCCCCCACCATGTCTTGGTACAGCCGGTCATAGGTCTCATTGGCGTATCCGGATTCGTTCCAGCCGGGATAGGACACCGGCACGCCGTCCTCCAGGAGGGAATACGCGTTCAGCCCCCCGTTCCAGTAAAACCGGCCCAGGGCAAAAAACGGGTCGCTGTACGTCCGGCGGATGGTAAGCGCCATGTCATAGTCGTATGCGTCCATGCGGCCGTACAGCTCCTCCGGCGGCAGGGCCGTTACCTGAAGCTGTATCCCGGCGGATAGGCAGGCCTCCTGGATAAGGTTTGCCGCTGCGCTCCAGGCCGGGTCCGAGACGCTGCACAGCAGCGTGAAGGCCAGCGGCGTACCGTCCCCGCTCTCCCGAATCCCGTCCCCGTCCGTATCCCGGTACCCGGCGTTCTCCAGGCGCGCCGCCGCCGAGGCTGTGTCAAAGCTCCGTACCCCCGAGAGCGTTTCGGCCCCATAATACCAGACGCCTCCTTCCTCCAGAGGAACACTGGAGGCAATCCCGCTGCCGAAAGCCGTAAGAAAGATCTCCTCCCGGGGGACGCATTCCTCCAGGGCCTGGCGCACCATGCGGTCCAAAAGCAGCGGGTTTCCCGTGGAAACCGGGTCGTCGTGAAGGTTGAAATCCAGCGTGATGAGTTCCCCGGCGCTGCCGTCGGCCGTCCACAATCCCGCGCCCTCTCCCAGGGCTGCATAGTCCGCCGCCGGCATGTCCCAGCAGGCATCGATGCTCCCCTCTTCCAGCGCCTGCACGGGATCGGTCACACCGTAAACCAGTTCCACCCGCTCTGCCGCGGCGGTGCCGTTCCAATACTCGTCGTTCCGCCGCAGCTGGCAGCCGGCCTCGGTGCTCCCCACCCACTCGTATATGCCGGAGCCGATCATGGTATCCGCATTGGCCGGCACCTGGTAAAGCTCCTCCCGGGCCGCGGCTATGTCCGCCGGCCAGCCATCGGAGCCGTACTGCATATAAGGCAGGGCGTTCCAGATATGCTCGGGCAGGATGGGCACCTTGGACAGGCACTCCTCAATGTACGGATAATCGCCCCACACCACCATGGAAAGGTGGGTGTCGTCTGTTACGGTAATCCCGCCGGGATGGATAAACTCGCACTCCGGATAGCTGTACAGATTGGAAAACTGCTGGCAGGACATGAGGGAAAAAGCCACGTCCTCCGCTGTCAAGGGCTGGCCGTCGTGCCAGGTGACGCCGCTGCGGATCTCCATGTGCCAGGAGAAGGAGTCATCCGCGTTGGCCGTTACGGTGTAGTCCAGGCACAGGCTGTTTATGTACTTGCCCGTCTCAATGTCCATCACAAACAGCGTGTCGTACAAAAGCGCCAGCACACTGGCGTCCAGGTCGGACACGGCCCCGTAGGGATTCAGAGAAACCGGCGACTGGCTGTAGCCCAGCCGGAAGGTAACCGGCTCCGGTTCCTCCGCCGGTCCGGTCCGGTCTTTACAGGCACACAGGCCCAGGCACAGTGCCGCTGTCAGCAGCCCGGCCGTTATGTTCCGCATCCGTTGTCTAATCTTCATCCGCATCCATCCGACGGCGCCATGGGGCGCCACTCCATCCAATTTTCGGGGTTTTCTGATTATATCCTCCCGTTCCCGGCCCTGTCAAGAGCCGGGGACCCCGTTGACCCGGGCAGGAAAAGGGGATATAGTATGTCTATCAAACAGGAGGTCGGTACCATGAAATTTCATGAAATGCCCTATTCCCGTCCCCAAAAGCAGGCCCTGGCGGAGGATATGGCCCGTATCACCCAGCAGCTGCGCCAGGCCGAGACCTATCCCCAGGCGCGAAGCGCCTTTCTGGCCATGGAGGATCTGCAGAGCCACTACGACACCCTCCGCACCCTGGCCAACATCCGCCACGACATCGACACCCGGGACCCATTCTACGATGCCGAGACAGCGTTCTTCGATCAAGCCGGCCCCGAGCTGGAGGAATATGTCCAAACCTGGAACTCCGCTTTGCTGGAAAGCCCCTTCCGCTCTGCTTTTGAGACGGAGTACGGCTCCCTTTTGTTCACCAACCTGGAGATTGCCCGCCGGACCTTTTCCCCGGCCATCATCGCCGGGCTGCAGCGGGAGAACAGCCTGACCACAGAATATTCCAAGCTCATCGCCTCGGCCCAGATTCCCTTCGAGGGCGGGACGTACACTCTCTCCCAGCTCCAGCCGTTCCGGCAGGACCCAGACGACGCCCGGCGGCTGGCGGCCTGGAAGGCAACCGGCGCCTTTTTCCGGGACAATGGCCAGCGGCTGGACGCCATTTATGACGAGCTGGTGCATCTGCGCACAGACATGGGACGCGCCCTGGGACAGGAAAACTACATCCCCCTGGGCTATTGGCGTATGCAGCGCAACTGCTATGGCCAGGAGGAGATTGCCCGGTTCCGGGAGGCGGTGGTGAAACACCTGGTCCCCCTGGCCGATGCGGTCTACCGCCAGCAGGCGCAGCGGCTGGGCGTACCCTATCCTCTCAGCTACGCCGACAGCGCCCTGCAGTTCCGCAGCGGCAACCCCCGGCCCTGCGGCACCCCGGAGGATATCCTGGCCGCCGGAAACCGGTTCTATGAACAGCTCAGCCCTGAGACGGCGGAGTTCATCCACGTCATGTACGACCAGGAGCTCCTGGACGTTCTCTCCCGCACCGGCAAGGCCGGCGGCGGCTACTGTACCGAGCTGACCGATTACAAGGTCCCCTTCATCTTTGCCAATTTTAACGGCACCTCCGGGGACGTAGAGGTCATCACCCATGAGGCGGGGCACGCTTTCGCCAGCTATCTGGCCCGGGATATCGTTCCCTCGGCCAACCGCTGGCCCACCATGGAGTCCTGCGAGGTACACTCTATGTCCATGGAGTTTTTTGCCTGGCCCTGGGCGGAGTCATTTTTCGGCGAGGACGCCCGAAAATTCCGCTACACCCACCTGGCCGGCGCTCTCACCTTTATCCCCTACGGCACCATGGTAGACCATTTCCAGCACCTGGTATACGAAGACCCGGACATGACGCCCCAGGACCGGCATCGGCTATGGGCCAAGCTCTCCGGGATCTACATGCCCTGGCAGCGCCTGGACGGGGAGATCCCCTGCTTTGGCGAGGGCCGGGCCTGGCAGCGCCAGAGCCATATCTATGAACTGCCGTTTTATTACATTGACTACTGCCTGGCCCAGACCATGGCCCTTCAGTTCTGGGCCCTGATCCAGAAGGAAGGCACCGCCGAGGCCTGGAAAACCTATATGGCCTTCACCCGGCAGGCGGGCACCCGGACCTTTACGGAGCTGGTGGAACACGCCGGGCTGCGCACCCCCTTCGACGAGACTGTCCTGCGGGACGTGTGCGCCGCCGCCGGGCAGTGGCTGGGCCAGTACGACCTCACCGGGATCCGGTAACGGCCGCCCCGTCCGGGAATGGAACAAGCCTCCGGCCGCCAAGCCGGCTCATGCAGGGCAAAAGCCCCGGCGCCGCATAAGGACAAGAGCTGCTCTGTAATCTGACAGAGCAGCTCTTGTCTATCCAGATCCTCCGGCACAGGCTGCCGCGTCCCGCCCAGGGAACGCAGCCCGTCCCGGCTCCTGCCGTTTCAATACTCCCAGGGCGGTTTCTCCCCGGCGGCAGGATTGTTTATACCCCCGTTTTCCCCGGGAGCCTGCCAGCCGTCCAGCCGGTTGAAAAACACCGCCTCCGTAAGCGACCGGAAGGGGAATACATATAGGGACACCATTGTGGAAAGCGCCGGGATGCACCAGAGCAGCCCGATCGGCAGCACGTACACCAGCGCCACAGGCAGCAGGCATAGAAGGTACCAGCCTATAAAGCTCAGGTCCAGCACAAACAGTTCCCATTTCCGGCCACGCATCATTAGCCGGCTCTGGCGCAGGCAGTCGGTCACGCTCCACTGGGGATTGGTGATCAGCAGATACGGCGCCATCCGGTACCGGTAGGCGGCGATAATCCCCGGGATAACCAGCAGCAGGGTCCACAAGAATACGATTATCCCTGTCAGCAGCCACAGGAGGATTACCTTCCCGGCCATGGCAAACCCGTCAAGGAGGTTCCCAAACCCAGACGGCTCCAGCCGAACCGTGCGCACGGTGTATACCAGGTACCCGAAATACAAAATCTGGCTTACCACGTCCAGGGCAATGACGAAAAGCATATCCGCCAGGGTGATCTGGGGAACGATCATCTGGTCGGTGATCTCAAGGCTCCCGGATAGGCGCAGGCTAAGGCTATTGATAAACGCCATTACGCACAGCACTACCAGGCTCACCAAGATTGGGCGCGGCCGGACGGTGCGCATCCGCTCCCTGGCCTCGCTTTTCATGGCATGGCGGTCAAAACTCATCCGAAAAACCTGCCTTTCTTTATCCTTCCAACAAATGTTCGCCAATCCGGTAGACGTCTCCCGCTCCCACGGTGAGAATGATATCTCCGGGGGAAGCCGCCGCCCGCAGGCTTTTTTCCAGTTCCCGGCTGTCCGGGAAAAACAGGGCGTTGGGAAGCTCCCGCGCCAGGTCGGCCGAGGATATGCCGATGGTGTTTTTCTCCCGGGCGGCAAAGATCTCCGCCAGGTAACATACATCCGGCCGGCGCAGCTGTTCCAGGAAATCATCGAACAGTGCCTGGGTGCGGGTGTAGGTGTGCGGCTGGAACACCACAATGATCCGCCGGTACCCCAGCGGCTCCACAGCATCCAGCAAGGCTCTCAGCTCGCCGGGATGATGGGCGTAGTCGTCGTATATATCGGCGCCGTTGTATTTCCCCTTGAACTCAAAGCGCCGGTTGGCTCCGGCGAAGCCCGCCAGGCCGTAGCGCACCGCCGCCGGGCTGCAGCCCAGGCAGATAGCAGCCGCTGCGGCCGCCAGCGCGTTCTTTACGTTGTGGATCCCCGGTACCCGCAGGCTTACCCGGGAAAACAGCTCCCCCCGGCACCAGATGTCGAACTCCGTCTCCGCTCCCCGGGCTACAATGTTTTCCGCGTATACGTCCGCCCCCTTGTGCAGTCCGAAGGTCATCAGCTCCCGCCCCAGGGGCGCCAGGGCGTCCATGGTGTTCTTATCTTCCCCGTTGGCAATGATGTGGCCCCCGGGCGGCACCAGAGAGGCAAATTTCCGGAACGAATCCTTTACCTCTTCCAGATCCCGGAAGAAATCCAAGTGGTCCGCCTCAATATTCAGGATGACCGCCACGGTGGGAGAGAACGCGTGAAACGAGTTATAGTACTCGCAGGACTCCATTACAATGGTGTCCCCCGTGCCTACCCGGTGCCCGGCGTGGAGCAGGGGCAGCGTCCCCCCGATCATCACAGTGGGATCCCGTTCTGCCGCCATGAGGATGTGGGTGCACATAGAGGTGGTAGTGGTCTTGCCGTGGGTACCGGCGATGCACAGCGCGTGCCGGTAATCCTTCATTATCGCGCCCCAGGCCTGGGTGCGCTCAAACACCGGCAGGCCCCGGCGCCGGGCCTCTACGATCTCCGGGTTGTCATCGTGCACCGCCGCCGTGCGTACCACAAACTCCGCGTCTGCCGGCACGTTCTCCGGCCGGTGCCCAATTTTAACGTCAATGCCCAGTTTCCGCAGATGTCCAACGTTGTCTCCCTCGTTCATATCCGAGCCGCTGATGGATAATCCGGCCTCCGTCAGCACCTCTGCCAGGGGCGACATGGATACGCCCCCCACGCCGATCAGATGTCCCTTTCGCCCCGCCCAGTAGTAATCCCCAAAGGATGTCATACACAAGTCTCCTACTTGAATTTCTGAAAAGGCATTATACTACGCCCGCCGCCGAAAAACAAGGCGTTCCCGGGACGATTTCATTATATCCTCCCCGGGACGGTATAAAACGGACCGCCTACTCCCAGGCTCCGGCCCGGCGCACCGCCTCGTGCCACCGGCGGCAGCAGGCCTCCGCCTGTTCCGCCTCCATCCGAGGCACAAACACCGCGTCGGACAGGCGGATGCGGGCGATGTCCTCCAGATTCTTCCACACCCCGGTATGCAGCCCCGCCAGAAACGCCGCCCCCATGGCCGTGGTTTCCACCATCCGGGGCCGGTCAATGGTCCGGCGGAGAATATCGGCCTGGAACTGCAGGAGGAACCGGTTCACCGATGCGCCTCCATCCACCCGCAGCCCCTGCAAAGGCGCCCCCGCATCCTGCTCCATGGCGTCGATCAGGTCTTTCACCTGGTAGGCAATCCCCTCCAGCGCCGCCCGGGCAATGTGGGCCCGGGTGGTCCCACGGGTGAGCCCCACCATGAGTCCCCGGGCGTACATGTCCCAGTAGGGGGCCCCCAGGCCCGTGAAGGCCGAAACCAGGTACACGCCCCCGTTATCCGGCACGGACTCTGCCAGGGCCTCCGTCTCGCCGGCCGTCTGGATGAGCTTCAGCTCGTCCCGGAGCCACTGGACCGTACTCCCCGCATTGAAGACGCTCCCCTCCAGGCAGTAACTTACCTGGTCCCGGATGGACCAGGCCACGCAGGAGAGCAGGCCGTGATCGCTCCGGGGCGGTTCCGTCCCCGTGTTCATCATGGTAAAGCAGCCGGTCCCATAGGTATTCTTGGAGTCGCCCGGACGGATGCATCCCTGGCCCAGCAGGGCCGCCTGCTGGTCTCCCGCCGCGCCGCAGATGGGCACGCCCGCCAGTTCCTCCAGCCCCGGAAATCCCGGCGCCAGCGTGCCGTAATCCCAGGCGTTGGGCACCGGCTGGGGCAGCATGGCCATGGGGATCCCCAGCTCCCGGCACAGATCCTCGTCCCAGCGTAAGCGGCGGATGTCAAAGAGCATGGTCCGGGAGGCGTTGCTGTAATCCGTTACGTGAACCCGCCGCCCGGTCAGGTTCCAGATAAGCCAGGAGTCCACCGTCCCGAAAAGCAGCTCCCCCCGCTCCGCCCGCTCCCGGGCGCCCGGCACGTTGTCCAGAATCCACCGGATCTTGGTGGCGGAAAAATAGGCGTCGATCAAAAGGCCCGTCTTTTCCCGTACCGGCCCCTCCAGCCCCCGGGCCCGCAGCTGCTCGCACAGAGGCGCCGTCCGCCGGCACTGCCAGACGATCGCGTTGTACACCGGCCGGCCGGTATTCCTGTCCCATACGATGGTGGTCTCCCGCTGGTTCGTGATACCCACCGCGGCAATATCCCCTGCCGTCAGCCCGCTCTTCCGGTACGCTTCCGACAGGGATTCCAGCTGTGTATACAAAATAACCATCGGGTCATGCTCTACCCAGCCTGGCCGGGGATAGATCTGTTCAAATGGCTGCTGCGCCAGGGCGGCAATGTCCCCGGTCTCCGTGAAAACGATGGCCCGGGAGCTGGTCGTCCCCTGGTCCAGCGCAATAACATGGGGTTTCATGGCGCGTCCTCCTTGATTTCCGGCGGTTTTTGTTTATAATACTAAGTAACTTCGATTATACCACAGGAAAGGAGATTTGGCTATGGTTCGTGTGTCGGAGTCCAGGTTCCCTTCCTCCGACGGGAAATCCCAGATTTATTTCCGGGAATACCTCCCCGCTGGCGAGGCAAAAGCCATTGTACAGATCGTACACGGCATAGCAGAACACATAGTCCGGTACGATCCCTTTGCCCGGTTCCTGGCGGAGAACGGATACATCGTGGTAGGCGGCGACCACCTGGGGCACGGCCGGAGCGCCAGGTCGGAAGCCGATCTTGGCTGCTGGAGCGACCGGTGCTGGGAAAAGGTGGTGCAGGACATCCACTCGCTCCACGATGCTACGGCGGCCAAGTTCCCCGGCAAGCCATATTTCCTCTTTGGCCACAGCATGGGGTCTTTCCTGGTCCGGACGTACATGATCCGATACCGCACAGGGCTGGACGGCGTGGTGCTCAGCGGCACGGGCCAGCAGGGCAAGGCACTCCTGGCCGGCGGGCGGCTCATGTGCCGGGCCGAGATACGCAAACACGGCCGGGATTTCCGAAGCCCCCTGCTCAACAAGCTGGCTTTCGGCAAGTACAACGACGGGTTTGAATACGTGCGCACCGCCAGCGACTGGATCAGCCGGGACGAGGCGGTGGTGGACGCCTATCTGGCTGATCCCTTATGCGGCTATGTGCCCAGCGCCGGGCTGTTCCGGGATATGATGGATGGGCTGGAGTTTATTACAAACCGGAAAAACGTGGCCCGCATGAAAAAGGATCTGCCGGTGTATTTCATGTCCGGAGACCGGGACCCGGTGGGGGAAAACGGCCGGGGGGTGATCCGCGCGTATAAGAGTTTCCTCCGGGCCGGCATGACGGATGTTACCATGAAGCTGTATCACGAGGGCCGGCACGAGATGTTAAACGAGCTCAACCGGGATGAGGTGTACCGGGACGTGCTGTCCTGGTTCAACAGCAAAACCGGCCTGTAATCGCCTGCGCGGAAGGGGCACATAGGGACTTGCCGGCAGAGAATACAATAAACCATCCTGTTTGGGAGGTTTATCGTATGCTGGCAAATGCGTTTCTCCTGCTGATGAGCAGCGCCTTCCTGACCCTGCGGCTGGGGGGCAGAAACGGGTCCTTTCCCCGCCCTCTTTCCGCCCAGGAAGAGCGGGAATATGTGGCCCGCTGGTGTGCCGGGGATATGCAGGCACGAAATCTGCTGATTGAACACAACCTGCGCCTGGTGGCGCATATCATCAAGAAATACTATTCCCCCGACAGCGACCCGGACGACTTGATCTCCATCGGCACCATTGGGCTGATTAAGGGGGTGTCCACCTACCGGCCGGACAAAGGCGTGCGTCTTGCCACCTATGCCTCCCGCTGCATTGAAAACGAAGTGCTCATGCACTTTCGCGGCCTGCGCAAGGCGGCCGGGGATGTGTCCCTGTCGGAATCCATTGACACGGACGGAGACGGCAATTCTCTGTCCCTCATGGACATACTGGCCGATGAGGAGGATATGGCGGACCGGGTGAGCACCCAGGAGATGTGCCTTTGCCTTCGCCGGTATGTAAACGACTGTCTGGACCAACGGGAGGCGGAAATCATCCGGCTGCGCTATGGCCTGGACGGCAGGCCGCCCATGACCCAGAGGGAGACGGCACAGAAATGTGGTATCTCCCGGTCTTACGTCTCCCGCATCGAGAAGAAAGCATTGGAAAAACTGAAGCGAAAAATGGAAGAGGACTAAGAGAGCATGAAATTTCTAAAAATCCTAGGAGCTTTTTTTGTGGCGGTGATGCTGTTTCTGTGTATCGCCCTGGGCTTTATGCGCTACGAGGAGACCCAGCGGGCGGACCGTGCAGCGCTGGAAGCGGCGCACGCCACGCCGGACCCCTCCCCCACGCCGGCGTTGACGCCGGAGCCCTCCGCCACTCCCACGCCCACCCCGGAACCCACTCCCACGCCGGAGCCCACCCCCACCATCCCCCAGATCGACATTGAGTCCTGGGAATACATGCTGGTGAACCACTGGAACGGCATCGGAGAGTATGTGCCGGAGCTGGAGGCCATGGAGAACAACCAGCAGTTTGACACCCGGGCCGCGGAGGCGCTGCGCCAGTTTATCCAGGCCGCCCGAGACGAGGGGCTGAGCGTCTACCTTTCCTCTACCTACCGGGACTATAACACCCAGAGCAACCTGTACAACAACAAGGTGGCCGTCTACGGGGATACGGCCTGGACCATCGTGGCCGAGCCGGGGACCAGCGAACACCAGACGGGCCTGGCCGCCGATATCACCGATAAGTACTATCAGCTGAAAGATTCCTCCCTGGAAAACACCGAGCTTTTCCAGTGGATGAGCCAGCACTGCCAGGAGTACGGCTTTATCGTGCGCTACCCGGCGGATAAACAGGACATCACGGGCGTAATCTACGAACCCTGGCATTTCCGGTACGTGGGTGTGGAAGCCGCCACGTATATCATGGAAAACGATTTGTGCCTGGAGGAATTTGTCGCCCTATACAAAGACATCAACACCGCCGAAAATTCCAAATAGAAAAAAAGGCTTGCAATCGGCACTGTCTTGTGATACTATAACTTGGCTGTAAGAAATCCGGGTGTGGCGAAGTTTGGTATCGCGCCTGAATGGGGTTCAGGAGGCCGCTGGTTCAAGTCCAGTCACTCGGACCAAATACCGCAGAGGGCTTGTCCTCTGCGGTATTTTTATATATAACCAGGTTTTCCCGAAGAATTCCTCACTTTTTCTGATCATTTAGATTGTGAAAATCGGTCTTATGGGAGACTCGTCGGAT
>CALWYY010000093.1 GCA_944385885.1 uncultured Oscillospiraceae bacterium
AACAGGGCGAATTCCTCTCTTGTCACATCCGCACCTCCCGCCGGGCAAGGTTCCTCCTCGCCGGGGTCTTTTACAGCAGCTGCCGGTAATACAGCCCGCCGGTGTGCTCTCCGGCCCCGCCCCGGCCTAGGCGGTAATCTTCCGTCACCCGCAGGCATTCCTCCCGGGATTCCCGGGTAAAATACAGGATCCCGAAATCCAGCCCCCGGAGATCCTTATGGGCGATATGTACGGGCACGCTGTTAAGAAGGGTGGAGTACTTTTTCCCGGAGCCCTCCACAGGAAAGACCACGCCCCGCCGGTCGGTCAGCTCTCCCCGGCCCCGGCACCGGTTGCAGCCCATGGCCGCCTGCACTGGGCACGCCCTGAACCGCATCAGCGGCAGGCGGCCGTACACCACCGCCCCCAGGGGGATCGTCCCGCCCAGCGCCTTGATCCGGGCCATGGCCAGTTCCCAGGAAGCGGTGACGGAGGCCAGGCCCAGGGCCTGGTACTCTTCCAGAGCCCGGGTGTTGAGAACGTTCAGCCCGCCCCCGCCCCGGACCGTAAAGCCCAGGCGCCGGCCCAGCCGGAGACCGTACAGGTTCTCCGTCAGCAGATCTCGAAGCCCTGCGTCCCAAAGCGCCTCCAGCCGGCGGGCCAGGTCCTCCTCATCCTCCGGCCAGACCAGGGCGGGAAGCTCTCCCGTCAGGCGTTCCCCGAACCGTTGGATCTCCCGGGGGCCGATGTGTTCCACCGGAAGGATCACCCGCGCCCAATCCCCTTCCCCGCCGGCCTGCTCCGGCCGGGCGAACCGGGCCCACAGGGCCGGTTCCCCCCGGTTCTTTCGGGGTTCCGGCGCCGGCGTGTCCCCCGGCGTCCGCGGCCAGGGCCGGCGCTCCCCCCGCCGGGCCAAAAGCTCCTCCAAAGCCTGGCGGCGCAGGGCATTCAGGGCCGAGACCGGCATGGCCAGCCCCGGAGCGATTTTGCTGGATACGCTCCCGGCAAAAAATGGCGTCCCTCCGGTCTTTCCAAGGCTCTGCTCCGCCGCCTTGCCGTCCAGAGGCCGGTTTACCGCCGTCTCCGGGGCCGGTCCCCAGGCCTTGACCGTCCGTTCCCCGTCCGACACCGTCAGGCAGGCACCCGCCGGGTCCAGGGCAAACGCCATGCTCACCTTTACCCGGGGCGTCTCGTTCCGGTACAGGGCGGCCAGGGAACCCAGGACCTTCTCCGCCCCGGCCACGTCCTCCCGAGTCCGGTACCCGAACATCCCGCCATCCCTCCGCCCGGTGAGATACCCGTCGGTGAACCCGCTGCGGGAGAACACCGCCCGGAGGGTCTCCCGGTCATAGTCCTCCCCCGCCAGGGCCCGGCGGCAGGCGGTCACCACAGCCGCCACGTACTCCGGGCGCTTCATCCGTCCCTCAATCTTAAACGTACCCACGCCCGCTTCCCTCATGTCCCGGATGTGGTCCAGAAGGCTCATGTCCTTCAGGGACAGGGCGTGGTCCCGCCCGGCGCAGCGCCAGTCCAGCCGGCAGGGCTGGGCACATAGCCCCCGGTTCCCGCTGCGTCCCCCCAGCATCCCGGACAGGTAGCAGGCCCCGGACACGCTCATACAGTGGGCTCCGTGGACAAAGGCCTCCGCCCGGGCGTGGATCCCCGAGCAGATCTTCTCCATTTCCCGGAGGGTCAGCTCCCGGGCCAGCAGCACCGTGTCGTACCCCATATCCTCCAGGAGCTTCGCGCCCTCCAGGTTATGTACCACCGTCTGCGTGGAGGCGTGCCGCGGCAGGCCGGGGTACCGGTCCCGGAACAGCCGCATGACCCCGGGGTCCTGGATGATCACCGCATCCGCCCCAGCTTCGGCGATCCGGTCCGCCTCCTCCTCCAGCTCCCTCCACTCCCCGTCCATAACCAGGGTGTTCACCGTGACAAACACCTTGGCCCCCCGGGCATGGCACCAGGCCACCGTATCGGCCAGGGCCGGGTCGTCAAAATTTGCCGCGTTCCGGCGGGCATTAAAATTTTTCGCCCCCAGATACACAGCGTCGGCGCCGCAGCGCACCGCCGCAGTCACCTGCTCCCGGCTGCCCGCGGGGGCCAGTACAATGGTATCCTCCATAGGTATCTCTCCTCCCCCGGCCCGTCCCGGATGTTTTGATCCTCTCCGCGCGCCCTGGGCCCCGTCCCGGAGCGGGGGGAAGCGCAGGTCCCATGGCCCGCCGGGCTCCCCCACCCCGTATTATACCCGGGTTTTCTCCGTCCGGCAAGCCCGGCGCGCCGGCGGGAGATGACCCTCTTCCCCGGTGGCGGCCGCGCCGCGCCGGCTCCCAGGCCTGACGCCGGCGCAGCCGTCTGAAAAAAAGCCTCCCGCGGCCTTCAAAACTCCCGGATTCTGTGCTATATTCAAATCACAAAAGAGCTATCCAGCCAAAAACCGCCGGCGGAGGTACGTAAAATGAAAAAAACCATGGCTACTCAAGGCGTTTCTTTCCATCGCTTACTGCATCCCTTTTGCCTTCCTGGCGGTAAATGGAGATGCGGTTTCTGGAACCATGCTGTTTTATGGAATAATGGTTGTTGGACTCGCCCTATTATGCTGGGCTGCTGTAAAAACGGATAATACTGCCATTCTTTACATAGGCAATATTTTGAGTTTAGGCTCTTCCTATGCCGCAGCGCGGCTATCCGGATTAGAGCCCATGGGGCATTACTTCAAGCCGTTTACCTCCTACTCCCTGATTGCGGCCGTTTCGGTTTTGGCCATAGCCATCCAGATGGCCGCCGCGGGGGTCAATGCACGGAATAGGAAAAGTTAGGAGCGGGTGGGAAACCCACTCTGGTTGTACGGGAAAACAAGCGCCAGCCTCGCCGCTGATTGCCCAAATCCATTCTGGAAAGGCGGAAAATAGGGGGCGTTACGGCATTATTGATGTAAGGATTCCCCAGGCGAGCCAACCGGCAAAAAGCACCGGAGAGCAGAAAAACTGCATTCCGGTGCTTTTAATGGTTACGGATCTCTCCGCTTGCGGCCGCGGGGAGGGTCAGGCCTCCCCGGCCATCGGGAGCTGGATCCGGAAACAGACCCCGTCCTCCCGGTTTTCCGCCCAGCAGTCCCCGCCATGGGCCAGCACCGCCGCCCGGACAATGGCCAGCCCCAGACCCGTCCCGCTGCTGTCCCGGCTGCGGGATCTGCCTGCCCGGTAAAAGGGTTCGAAGAGATGCGGCAGCTCCTCCGCCGGAACGGCCGGGCCGTCATTATACACAGACAGGCACGCCTGGTCCTCCTCCCGGGTTAGACGCACCCAAATGGCCCCTCCGGCCTTGCAATGGCGCAAAGCATTGGAGGCCAGGTTGCCGACGGCTTCTTTCAGCCGTTCCCGATCGCCCTCCGGCTGAAGCTCTTCCAGCTCCAGATGGAGGGTGATCTGCTTCTGTTCCAACTGGAGGGCCAGGGGCGCCCAGACCTCCCGCACCAGGCCGGCCAGAGCCACCGGCTCCCGATTCAGTGCCGCGCCGGACTCCAGGCGGCTCAGCTCCAGCAGCCGCCCCACCAGCTCCGCCATACGGTCGCTCTCGTCCAGCACCACGTCCAGGTACTGCTCCCGCTTCTCCGGGGCAATGTCCTCCCGCAGGGCTTCGGCGTGGGTGCGCAGGATGGCCAGCGGCGTCTTCAGCTCGTGGGCCGCCGCCCGGGTAAAGGCCCGCTCCCGCTCCAGCTGCCCGGCCAGCTGCCCTCGGGCGGTGTTAAAGGCGGCGGCCAGGACGTTGAGTTCCGTGACCGGCCCGTCCTCCCGGCAGTTGCCTTCCTGGACAGCCCGGCTCAGCTCCTCCACAGGCTCGGTCACTTTATGGGACAGGTACGCGGAAAGAACCAGGAGCACCATCGCCGCAAATCCAAAGGCGGCCAGGTACAGCGCCCATTGATCCTCCAAAACGTTCTTCACAAGATCGCAGTATGCCGCGCACCAGTACCCGAATCCCTCCTGATCCACTCCTGAGGACAAGCGACCCCATTCCCTCAAAACCGCCCGCCGCTCTCCCGCCCGGTCCCGGTCAATGATGGCCTGCGCTTCCCGAAAGCTGGCCAGCCGCCGCTCCATCCGGATGGGGCCGTCTGTTCCGTCGCTGAACCAGGACGGAAGCAGGACGCTCTGCACCTCCATCTGGACAAAATCCAGGGTGACGTCCGCCGCCTCTTCGGCTTCTGCCTCCAAAACCCGCTCCCGGCTGCCGTCCGGGTGCATGAGATCCAAGGTCTGGACCTCCACCGCCCCGCCGGGGAGTTCCGTCCCGGTGATCCGGGCAAATGTGCCGTCCCCTGCGCCGTTACGCCCGCTTTCTCCCTCAAGAGGATAGATCGCATATGTTCCCCTCCATTATATCCCGGAGGGAACGGACGGACAACGGAAAGCGTTAGGGAAGGACCGGAGCAAATCGTGCAAAAGCGCCGCCCTTCAAAACCGGAATCGACGCAAAAAGAACCTCCCCGAAAACCATCGTTTTCGGGGAGGTTCTGGAGCTAGTGGGGTGACTCGAACACCTGACCTGCTGATTAC
>CALWYY010000094.1 GCA_944385885.1 uncultured Oscillospiraceae bacterium
TCTCCATCTGCCGGGCCAGGGCCCTCTCCGCCCGGTCCATCGCGGAGGCCTCCCCCTCTCGTCCGGTGAACAGCTGGCTGCTGCCCCATGCCTGGGCCACCAGCATCGGCAGGCCGTTGACACAGGGGATACCCAGTTCCTGGGCCTGGAGCAGCAGGGCCGTCCGGGCGGGGTTGTAAATTAGGTCAACCACACCCCGGCATTGGGGAAAACGCCGCAGATCCACCGGACTGATCCCGTTTCCAGGGTACATCCCCACCGGGGTGGCGTTCACCACAAATTGCGCATCCCAATGCCGGTCCAGGTTATCGTAGTTATTCTCTCCCCCGCGGGAAATTACCGTCACCTTCCCGGCTCCCAAACGGTGCAGTACGTGGCAGACCGTAGCGGAAGCCCCGCCGCTGCCCAGAACCACCGTATGGCTTCCTTTTACCCGAAATCCCATGCGTTCCAGGGTCTTTTCAAAACCAAAGGCATCGGTGTTGTAGCCTGCCAGCACGCCGTCCGGACGCCGTACCAGCGTGTTGACGCTGCCAATCGCCCGGGCCGTGTCCGACAGTTCCCCGCAGTAAGGGATCACCGCTTTCTTATAGGGAATGGTCACGTTCATCCCCCGGAAATCCCCAAACCGGAGAAACTCCTCCAGCTCTTCCGGCTGTTTTTCGTATAGCCGGTATTCGTATCCGGAGAGCATGCCGTGGATGGCGGGCGAGTAGCTGTGGCCCAGCCGGCGCCCCAGCAGGCCGCACTTTTCCATCATATCACCTCGCTGTAGCTGCCCAGGTAGGAAAAGTCCTCACACAGGCTCTGAATCTCTCCCATGAGCTGGATAAACTGGGGGGAATATACCGAGGTGTCCAGATCAAAGTAAAACATAAACTCGAAATCCCGGTCTGGGATGGGCCGGCTCTCCAGTTTGTTCAGGTTGATCCCCAGGGCGTAGAACCGGGACAGGACTTTATACAGGGACCCGGGGGCATGGGGCAGGACCATCATCAGGCTGGTCCGGTCTGCCCCGGGGTAAATTTCTAAATCCCGGGAAATGCAGATAAACCGGGTATAGTTGTTCCCCTGGTCCTGGACGGAGGAGGCCAGGCACTCCAAGCCATACAGGCCCGCGCAGGAGCGGGAGCACAGGGCCGCCACGTCCCGCCGGCCGGACTCCGCCACCATTTTCGCCGCCACGGCGGTGTTCTCACAGCGGACGATCCTGGCCCCGGGGAGGGTCTGGAGGAACCGGCCGCACTGGCCGATGGCCTGCTCGTGGGAGTAGACCTCCTGGATGTCCTCCATGCGCGTCCCGGGCAGGGCCATCAGGTTGTGATCTACCTTCAGCCGGAGACTGCGTACGATGCGGAAGTTGTGGCGCATCATCAGGTCATAGACCATATTTACCGATCCGGCGGTGCTGTTTTCCAGGGGGATGACGCCATAGCGGCACAGCCCCTTTTCGATAGCGGTGAAAACCGCCTCGAAGTTGGAGAAATAAAACACGCTGGACATCTTAAACAGCTTATCGCAGGCCAGCTGGGAGTAGGCCCCCTCCACCCCTTGGCAGGCCACCATGGCGCTGGGGGGAAAGAGCGGGGGCGTATTCTGGATAGCCTGCTCAATCTGCCGGGTCAGTTCCGAGCCTTTCCCCATGATCCGGTTCTGGCTGCTGCGGCTGAGTTCAAACAGCAGGGAAAATAGGCTCACGCCGTACTCCCGCAGCCCTTCCGGCAGGGCCGCCGCCACGCCCTCCAGCTTCTTGCGCTCCCGGGAGACATCCAGCACGCCCAGCCCATTTTCTTTTTTATAAGCGGCGATATCCGCCGCCGTCTCCATACGCCTGGCGAACAGCCGGATCAGCTCCCCATCAATCTCATCAATCTGCGCCCGATAGTCTTCCAAATTCATATCTTTACCCCCTGTATTTTCGATATTCCAGCCAAGCGTCATATATCGCCACCGCGGCCGCCGCCTCCACACAGGGCACGGCCCGGGGTCCGATGCAGGGATCGTGGCGGCCCTTCACCGCCACCTCTGCCGGTTCCATCGCCGCCAGGTCCACTGTGCGCTGGGGCCGGGCAATGGACGGCGTGGGCTTCACCGCCACCCGGAACCGGATGGGCTGCCCCGTGGTGATCCCGCCCAAAATGCCGCCGCAGCGGTTCGTCTCGGTCTCCACCCGGCCGCCGCGCAGGACAAAGGCGTCATTGTTCTGGCTGCCCCGGAGCCCGGCGGAGGCAAATCCGGCCCCGAATTCCACGCCTTTTACAGCGGGGATTCCGAACACGATCCCGGCGATGCGGTTTTCCATACCGTCGAACATGGGATCCCCCAGTCCCGGCGGGACGCCCGTCGCCGCGCACTCGATCACGCCGCCCACGGAGTCCCCCTCGTCCCGGGCGCGGGCGATGCACCGGCGCATCTCTTCCCCCCGGAGCTCATTGACCGTAGGAAAGCGCCCTTCCGGAAGCGGGGACGCCAATTCTCCCTCGTCCAGCACGTCTCCAATAGAGGTGATCCGCGCAAAAACACGGATTCCATCCCGGGCCAGCAGCTGCAGGCATACGCCACCCGCTAGACACAGCGGCGCCGTCAGCCGACCGGAGAAGTGCCCTCCGCCCGCCGCGTCCTGGGCCCCGCCGAATTTTACCTGGGCCGTGTAATCCGCGTGCCCGGGCCGGGGCAGGGTTCGCAGAGCCGCGTAATCCTGGGACCGGACGTCGGTGTTTCGTATAATCGCCGTCAAGGGCGCGCCGCAGGTAACGCCGTCTTTCAGCCCGGACAAAAATTCCGGCTCGTCCGCCTCCCGGCGGGCGGTGGAATACTCCTGCCGTCCCGGGGCGCGGCGCTGCATGAACCGGCCCAGCTCCTCCCGGTCCACGGCAAACCCGGCGGGCAGCCCCTCCACGGT